>NZ_JAPWHT010000532.1:0-6562 GCF_027270795.1 Streptomyces sp. ActVer | reverse complement strand
CCGAGCGGGGGCGGATCTCAGCCCGAGCGGGGGCGGATCTCAGCCCGAGCGGGGGCGGATCTCAGCCCGAGCGGGGGTGCAGATCTCAGCCCATGTGCGGGTACGGGTAGTCGGTCGGCGGGACCAGGGTCTCCTTGATGGCGCGGGTCAGGGTCCAGCGCATCAGGTTCTGCGGGGCGCCCGCCTTGTCGTTGGTGCCGGACGCGCGGCCGCCGCCGAAGGGCTGCTGGCCGACGACGGCGCCGGTCGACTTGTCGTTGATGTAGAAGTTGCCCGCGGCGTAGCGGAGCTTCTCCATCGTGTACGCGGCGGCCGCGCGGTCGCCCGCGATGACCGAGCCGGTGAGCGCGTAGTCCGACACCGACTCCATCTGGGCCAGCATCTCGTCGTACCCGTCGGCCGTGCTGTCGTCGTACACGTGCACCGCGAGGAACGGGCCGAAGTACTCCGTCGTGAAGACCTCGTTCGCCGGGTCCGTGCACTCGACGACGGTCGGGCGGACGAAGTAGCCGACCGAGTCGTCGTAGGTGCCGCCCGCGACGACCGTGCAGGACGGGTCGGCGTGCGCCCGGTCGATCGCCGCCTTGTTCTTGGCGAAGGAGCGCTCGTCGATGACGGCTCCGATGAAGTTCGACAGGTCGGTGACGTCACCCATGGTGATGCCGTCGATCTCGGCCGCGAACTCCTCCTTGAAGCCGGAGTTCCAGATGGAGGCCGGGACGTACGCGCGCGAGGAGGCGCTGCACTTCTGGCCCTGGTACTCGAAGGAGCCGCGGGTCAGGGCCGTCTTCAGGACGGCGGGGTCGGCGCTCGGGTGCGCGACGACGAAGTCCTTGCCGCCGGTCTCGCCGACCATGCGGGGGTAGGTGCGGTACTTCTCAATGTTGTTGCCGACCGTCTTCCACAGGTACTGGAAGGTCTTGGTCGAGCCGGTGAAGTGGATGCCCGCGAGGTCGCGGTGGACCAGGGCGACCTCGGAGACCGCGATGCCGTCGCCGGTGACGAGGTTGATGACGCCCTTGGGGAGACCGGCCTCCTCCAGCAGCTGCATGAGGAGAACGGCCGCGTGGGTCTGCGTCGGCGACGGCTTCCAGACGACCACGTTGCCCATCAGCGCGGGCGCGGTCGGCAGGTTGCCCGCGATCGCCGTGAAGTTGAAGGGCGTGATCGCGTAGACGAAGCCTTCGAGCGGGCGGTGGTCGAGGCGGTTCCAGACGCCCGGCGAGTTGGCCGGCGGCTGCTCGGCGAGCAGGTCACGCGCGTACTTGACGTTGAAGCGCCAGAAGTCGACCAGCTCACAGGGACAGTCGATCTCGGCCTGCTGGGCGGTCTTCGACTGACCGAGCATCGTCGAGGCGGCGAGCGTCTCGCGCCACGGACCGGCCAGCAGCTCGGCGGCGCGCAGGATGATCGCGGCGCGGTCGTCGAAGGACATCGCGCGCCAGGCGGGCGCGGCGGCGAGGGCCGCGTCGATCGCGTCCTGGGCGTCCTGCTGGGTGGCGTTCGCGTACGTGCCGAGGCGGGCCTTGTGGTTGTGCGGCTGCACGACGTCGAAGCGGTCGCCGCCGCCCATCCGCTTCTCGCCGCCGATGGTCATCGGCAGGTCGACCGGGTTCTCGGCGAGCTCCTTGAGCTTGGACTCCAGGCGGGCGCGCTCGGGAGAGCCGGGGGCATAGCCGTGCACCGGCTCGTTGACGGGGGTGGGGACCTGGGTGACGGCGTCCATGGTGTCCGTAACTCCTTAGTGAGCGGTGTTCTCGGGGCTCAAGCCCTGGATCTCGGTTCTGTTTCTCAGTTCTGGTGCTCGGTTCCTGTTCTCAGCTCTTGGTGAGGATCGAGCGGCCGAAGAAGAGGAGGTTGGCCGGCTTCTCGGCGAGGCGCCGCATGAAGTAGCCGTACCAGTCGGTGCCGTACGCGGTGTAGACACGCATGCGGTGGCCTTCGGCGGCGAGCCGGAGATGCTCGTCGCTCCTGATCCCGTACAGCATCTGGAACTCGTACTCGTCGGGCTTGCGGCCGGCGCGCCGGGCCAGCTCCTGGGCGATCGAGATGAGGCGCGGGTCGTGGGACCCGATCATCGGGTACCCCTCGCCCTCCATCAGGATGCGCAGGATGCGGACGTACGCCTTGTCGATCTCGGCCTTCTGCTGGTACGCGACCTCGGCGGGCTCCTTGTACGCGCCCTTCACGAGCCGTACGCGGCTGCCGCTGTCGGCGAGACGGCGGGCGTCGGCCTCGGTGCGGAAGAGGTAGGCCTGGATGACGCAGCCGGTCTCCGGGAAGTCCTTCCGCAGCTCCTCGTGGATGGCGAACATCGAGTCGAGGGTGGTGTGGTCCTCGGCGTCGAGCGTGACGGTCGTACCGATGGCCGCGGCGGCCTCGACGACGGGCCGGACGTTCGCGAGGGCCAGCTCGTGGCCGCCCTCCAGGGACTGCCCGAAGAGGGACAGCTTCACCGACATCTCGGCGCGCTCCCCGAGCTCCAGCCGCTTGAGGCGGTCGATCAGCTCCAGGTACGCGTCACGGGCGAGCGTGGCCTGCTCCGGCGTGGTGATGTCCTCGCCGACCACGTCCATGGTGACCTCCAGGCCCTTGGCCGTGAGGTCCTGGATGATCGGTACGACCTGGTCGACCGACTCGCCGGGGATGAAGCGGTCGACGACCGGCCTGGTCATCGGGGCCGCCGAGATCAGACGACGCATCCGGTCGCTGCGCGACGCGGCGAGAATCACGGGACCCAGCACGGGGCACCTCCACAACAAGGCCGGCGGAAGGCCGTACCCACCGCCGCCCGGCGGCGTTCCGGTACGACACGGAGAACCACCGTGAAACCTAAGGATCCCTCCGATCGTCGGCCATCGACAGCTGTCACGCATCCGTGCCCCGGATCTCAGACAGATGTATGAAGGCGCGGGGAAATGATGGAGAATGCCCGGGTGACATCGGATCCCAAGGGCGAATACCAGGAGCTGGTGGACGAGATCTCGGAGCTCCTCGGCGCCCCCGCGACGCTGGAGAACCGCGACTTCGAGCTGATCGCCTTCGGCGCGTACGACAGCGAGGGCGAGCTGGACGCCTCCGCGCTGGACCCCGTACGCGCCCGCTCGATCCTCACGCGCCGCTCGACCTCGACGGTCCGCACCTGGTTCGAGGGCTTCGGCATCGCCCGCGCCACGGCACCGGTCCGTATCCCGCCCACGCCGGAGGCGGGCGTGTACCGGGGCCGCGTCTGTCTGCCCGTACGCCATCGGGGTGTGGTCCTCGGATACGTGTGGCTGCTGGCGGACGATCCGGGTCCCACCGACCGGCAGCTCTCCGCGGCGATGGAGGTCACCCCGCGCATCGGCGCCCTGCTGGCGGACGAGGCCCAGGCGGGCGCGGACCTCAGCCGTGAGCTGCGCGCGGTCCTCACCGCCGAGAGCGGCTGGCAGCGCGACATGGCACTGGCGGAACTCCACACGGAGCTGGGCGCCCGCGGCGAGGGCCTCCACACAATGGCCTGCGTGGCCCCTTGGCCCTCGTCCCACCCCGACGACGCGCCGTCGGTCCGCACCATCCCCTCCGCCACCGCCGTCTGCGCCCTCCCCTGGGGTCCCACCGCCCAGAGCCTGGCCCTCCTGGTCCGCCTCCGCTCCCCGGAGGTCCTCACCCCGGCGACCACGGCGGCGGCCCGCCTGCTGGAGAGGGCGGAGGGGGTACGGAGATCAGCGCGCCCACAGCCCTCCACGGCGGAGCCTGGTCCTCCTGGGGCCCACCGGCAAACCGGCGGGACCCAGGGCCGGGACACCGGGTCGGAGCAGCAGCCCGGCCGGGCGGGCGAGGCGGAGGCCGGGCGGACGGCAGAGGGGACAAGGGGAGCCGGACGGGCGGCCGAGGGGACAGGGGCAGCCGGGCGGACGGCCGAAGCCGCAGTGGGAACCGGGCGGGCGGCCGGGCAGGCTCCGGAACCGCATGGCCCCCGCCCCGGCCGGGTCGTGGCCGGGATCGCCGTCCCGCACTCCGGTCTCGCCGACCTCGCCACCGCCTGGCAGGAGGCATCGGCCGCCGCCCGCGCGGCGCTGGCCGAGCCGCGGCTGGGCCCGGTCGCGCACTGGTCGTCCATCGGCCCGTACCGTCTCCTCACGACGCTGCCGCCGACCGCGTCCCACGACCCCGCCGTACGTCCGCTCCTGGCCCCCGCCCACCGCGAACTCGCCCACACCGCCGAGGTGTTCCTCGACTGCGCGGGCCAGGCCGGCCGCACCGCCGCCGAACTGGGCATCCACCGCCAGACCCTGTACTACCGCCTCTCCCGCGTCGAACAACTCACAGGCCTCGACCTGGACGACGGCGAGCACCGCCTGCTCCTGCACATGGGGCTGAAGGCGCTGCGGCTGTAGGAAGCAGCACCTCTGGGGCCGACGTTCGGAAGCACTGTGCGACACACCCCCGTTGTCACCGACTCGATCGCGGAGAACCACCGATCGCGGTGAGGACGTGGTGGAGGGCGGCGTCGCTCGGTGCGCGGTCGCGCCAGCGGGCACCGATGTGGCCGTCGGGTCGGACGAGCAGCGCCCCCTGGGGGCTGAGGCCATAGCCGGCGCACCGGGCTCGACGAGATGGTCCACGGATGGGTGATCTCCGAAGCGGTCGGGGGCAAGAAGCCCGCGCCGGAGATCTTCCGTGCGGCGGCGGCCGCCGTGGGGGCGTCCCTGCGCGGGGCCTGGGCCGCCGACCTGCGGAAGCCCGTCGAGCGCGCCAAGTCCGCCGATCCGGACGGGAAGACCATCACGATCGGTACGTTCACCGACCGCGCCGAACTGCCCGAGGTCGCCCAGACCCTGCAACAGCAGCTCCAGCGGGCCGGGTTCAAGGTGAAGCTGGACGTGCGTGAGTACGCGAACATCGAATCCGACGCGCTGGCGGGCGAGTTCGACGCGTTCATCCTGTCCCGGGCGACCGTCCTCGACTCGGGCGACCCGGCCGCGTACCTCTACAGCGACTTCGGTTCGAAGGGTTCCTTCATCATCTCCCAACTGTCCGACAAGAAGGTCGACGCGGCCCTGGAGAAGGCCGCCGGGACGAAGACCGGTGACGCGCGCCGCCGGGCCGTCATCGACGCGGAGGCCGCGGTGCTGGCCGCCGACGCCGCGATCCCGATGCTGCACGAACGCGTGATCCAGGGCGACGCGGCCGGAGTCGTGAACGTCGAGCACGACCCGCGCGAGCGGGCTCTGATCACCGCGGACACGTACGTCAAGTGACGTTCATGGCACGCCTGTTCACACCCGGCGGCCGGGCCGCGCTCACCCGGCTCGGCTGCCTCGCCGCGGTTCTCGCCGCCGTCGGACTGCTCCCCTGGCTCTCGGGCCGCGACCCCGCCCTCACCGTCCTGCGCGCCCGCTCGGCCGAACAGGAGGGCACGCCGGAGGCCCTCGCCGCGATCCGCGCCGACCTCGGCCTGGACGCGGGTCCCCTTTCCCTGCTGGGGAGTTGGCTCTCCGGCCTGCCGCGCGGCGACCTCGGCACGTCCTGGGTGTCGGGCACCGACGTCCTGCCGTCGGTCGTCTCCGGACTCCAGGTGTCGCTCGCCCTGATGGGCGCGGCGCTGGGGGTCGCGCTCCTGGTGACCTGCGCGGTCGTCGCACCGGTTCTCGTACGAGGCCGGGGCTCGGCCGGCGCGGTCGCCGCGATGCTCGCCGCACTGCCCGAATTCCTGCTGGCCACGGTCGCGTTGCTGGTGTGCGGGGTGTGGCTGGGCGTGCTGCCGACCTCCGGCTGGCAAGGCCCTCAGTACGTGGTGCTGCCCGCCGTCGCACTCGGCGTTCCCGCGGGCGGACTGCTCGGCCGGCTGGTCGCGGACGCACTGCCGCCCGTCCTCGACGAGCGCTGGATGGAGCTGTGGCGCGGCGCCGGGGTCAGCAGGGCCCGCATCTCGGCCGCCGCCCTGCGTCGCGTACTCCCGCCACTGGTACCGCAGTTCGGGATGGTGGCCGTCGGACTGACCGGCGGGGCGGCCGCCGTGGAGACGGTGTTCGCGGTGCCGGGCATCGGACGTACGGCGCTGGGGGCGGCCAAGTCGCAGGACCTGCCGCTGCTTCAGGGATCGGTCCTCGCGCTGCTCGCCCTCGGCCTCGTCACGGGCGCGGCGGCGGGCGTCGTACGGCGTCGGCTGCTCGGCCCCGCCCTCGTGATCGCCGACGAACCGACGACGGCCCAGGACCCGGAAACCCAACGCCGGCTCCTCGACCTCCTGACCCACCGCAGCGAGGCCACAGGCACGACCCTGGTCCTGATCACCCACGACCTCCCCATGGTCCGCGAACACGCCGACCGAGTACTGGTCATGTACGCGGGCCGCCTGGTCGAGGAGGGCCCGGTGGAGGAGGTGTTCGCCCGCCCCCGGGCCCCGTACACGGCAGGCCTGCTGGATCGGCGCCCGGTCAGGAGTACCCGGACCAACCAACCCAGCCCAAGGCGCCCTTCAAGGGGCGCGGGGAACTGCGCGCTCGGCCACAACGAACCCGCAGAGGACGACTCCCCTCGATCCCCGGCGCCCCACCCAACCCCACCGCCCTCCCCC
>NZ_JAPWHT010000531.1:0-6585 GCF_027270795.1 Streptomyces sp. ActVer | reverse complement strand
GGGGCCGGCGCCTCCGCCTCGCCCGCGCTGCCCGCCGGCTGGCAGCCCTGGCGGACCCAGCCCCCACGCACCCGCACCCAAAACGCCGAACCTCAGACGCCCTTTTTTGGGGGGCGCGGGGCGTTGACATATGCGGCTCCGCCGCGGGGCGCGCCCAGCCCCCACGCACTCGCACCCAAAACGCCGAACCTCAGACGCCCCTTTTAGGGGCGCGGGGAACTGCGCGACCAGCCACAGCGCACCCGCACCCGACGAACCACCCCTCCGACGCCCCACACCAACAGCCGAGCGCAGCTCACCCGCGCCCGAGGAAGATCGGATTCGTGAACGCGGCCAACGCACCGGGCAACGGCCCGGCCGCAGCCTCGTGCCGCACCTCCGCCCGCACATACGCCGCGTACTGCGCAGTCGTACGCCACTCCACCACCCCGCCCCCGGACACGGGCAGCACCGCACTCGTGAACAGCACACCCTGGTCCGTGACGAAGCGAACCGTGCAGCGCGGCACCCCCGACGCCTCCAGGGTGACGGTGACCGGATCGTCCCGGTCGACCTTCAACCGCCCGCCGATCCCCGCGTGTTCGCCCTTCGGCCCGGCCGCGGAGAACGACAGCGACACCTTCTGCGACTCCGCCACGTACGAGCGGCCCGCCCGGATGCCCTCCTGGATCGCCTCGCGGGTCAGGTCGTCGGCGAGGACGACGGTCTGAGGCGTGCCGACCGGGTCGGGATCCCGGTGGGCGTCGCTGTTGCCCATCGCCGGAATCCAGCCCCGGCCGCCCCCACCGTCACCCCGGCCCTCGCGCACGGAGGCGACCAGCATGCTGTCCCAGTCGGCCAGCGACACCTCGTCGTCGGGGCCGAACGGCCCGTTCCACACCTCGACCGCGTCCGCCTCGCCGAAGCCGAACTTCCAGTTGCAGCCGACGCAGGTGGCGTGCGGATGGGCGGGCACGACCAGGCCGCCGGCCTCGCGGATCCGGCGCGCGTACTTGCCGAAGCGGTTGTCGCGCGCCCGGTAGCGCCAGTCGACGAACGTCCCCGGGTCGGTGCCGAGCGCGACGACGTGACCGTTCCTCGTCGTCACCTCCTCGCCCAGCAGGATCAGGAGGTCGTCACCGGCCTCCGAGGCCCAATGGGCGTGCGAGGAGTGCGTGTTGTGCTCGGACGTGTTGATGAAGTCCAGGCCCGCCGCCCGCGCGAGGGCCGCGATCTCGGCCGGGGTGCGGCGGCCGTCGGAGTACCAGGAGTGCAGATGGCAGTCGCCCCGGTACCAGGCGCGCCCGCGGCCCTTGGCCCGCGACGGCGGGTACACCGGCTTCACGACCGTGCCCGGCTCGCCGTACGTCAGCGTGATGGTGACCTCGTACGGGAGTCCCTGCGGGGCCACGGTGTACGGGCCCAGCGCGATGTGCCAGGTGCCCTCCTTGACCGGGCCCGGGATGTAGCCCGGCGTCGCGTCGTCGGCGCGGATGAAGAACTCCGTGCGTGCCCCGCCCGACCAGCCGCGGAATCCCTTGCCGCCCAGCTCGGTGCCGCGCTGGTCGAAGATGCCGATGTCGAGCGCGTTGCCCGCGGTGCCCGCCGGTACGGAGGGCTTCTGGTAGGTGTACGCGACCTTGATCTCCCGTACGCCGTCCGGGACTTCGACGGGGAGGTACACGAAGTCCGGCGAACCGGTGGGCAGGGTGCCACGGACCGTCCGGGTCTCGGACGCGTCCGCCGCGTCGGCGGCCTCGCTCGGAAAGCTCACGCTTCCCAACGTAAGCGCGGCGGCGGCTCCCGTCACGAACAGCGCGCGTCTGCCGATGCCGTGGTCACCGCTGCGGTCTCCGCTGTGGTCGTCCTCGCACATGTCTGCTGCTCCCGGGTCTCGTGAGTGACTGAGTGGCATGTAGCGGTTCAGGTGCTGTGGGGGTGGTACGGACAACCCTGGTATTCAGCCGTGAACTGTGGGGCAAGGGAAGGGGATCGGCAGTTTTCGGGTATGGAGCACTCGTAAGAAGCATTCGGAAGCATTCGTGAGAAGCAGGTGGAATGCCTACCGGTCGGTATGGACAGTTGATGCTCGTGCCGGTAGGGAGGTGCCATGCGCATCTCCGTGACGATCTTCCTCACCGACGAGACGATCACCCCCACGCTGCTCGCTCGTGAGCTGGAGGAGCGCGGCTTCGCCGGGCTCTATCTGCCCGAGCACACGCACATACCCGTGGAGCGCGTCACCCCGTACCCGGCGGGCGGTGAGCTGCCGCCCGAGTACGGCCGGACCCTCGACCCCTTCGTCGCGCTCGGCCAGGCGGCGGCGGTCGCCGAGTCGCTCGCGCTGGGCACCGGGATCACCCTCGTCGCCCAGCACGACCCGGTCGCCCTCGCCAAGCAGATCGCCACCCTCGACCACCTCTCCGGGGGCCGTTTCACCCTCGGCCTCGGTTTCGGCTGGAACGTCGAGGAGGCAGCCGACCACGGCGTCGACTGGCGCACGCGGCGGGAGCTGGTCCGGGACCGGATGGCCCTGATGCGGGCCCTGTGGTCCACCGAACCGACCGGCTACGAGGGCGAGTTCGGCTCCGTACGGCCCAGCCACGCGCACCCCAAGCCCGTACAGAAGCCACGTGGACCCGTTGTCGGACCGCGCACGCTCGTCGGGGGAGCGGCAGGGCCCAAGCTCTTCTCGCACATCAGCGAGTACACGGACGGCTGGATGCCGATCGGCGGCCGCGGGCTCACGGAGTCCATGCCCGTGCTGCGGGCCGCCTGGGCCGGGGCCGGCCGCGACCCCGAGGCCCTCCAGGTCGTGCCGTACGCCGTGCTGCCCACCCCCGGCAAGCTCACGCACTACGCGGACCTCGGCATCGAGGAGGTCGTCCTCCAGTTGCCGCCGGCCGGGGAGGGGGACGTACTGCGCGTTCTGGACGAATACGCCAAGTATCTGTAGCCGGCCGCTGGTGTGTCACTGGTGCGCCGCTGGTGTGCCGCTCGTGACGTGACTCATCTGACGTAGGGCCTGATCAATGCGATCGTATGCTCGAAGGATGACGACTTCCGCGACCTCCGGAACCGGGCCCACCGCGAACGCCATGCGTCGCGCCCTCAAACGCGCCCGCGACGGCGTCGCTCTCGACGTCACCGAGGCGGCCGTGCTGCTCCAGGCACGCGGCGCCGACCTGGACGACCTGACCGCGTCCGCCGCCCGGGTGCGTGACGCGGGCCTGGAGGCGGCGGGCCGCCCCGGCGTCATCACGTACTCGAAGAGCGTCTTCATCCCGCTCACCCGGCTCTGCCGGGACAAGTGCCACTACTGCACGTTCGTCACGGTCCCCGGCAAGCTCCGCCGGGCGGGCCACGGGATGTTCATGTCCCCGGACGAGGTCCTCGACATCGCCCGCAAGGGTGCCGAACTGGGCTGCAAGGAAGCCCTGATCACCCTCGGCGACAAGCCCGAGGACCGCTGGCCCGAGGCCCGCGAGTGGCTCGACGCGCACGGTTACGACGACACGATCGCGTACGTACGGGCCATCTCGATCCGGATCCTGGAGGAGACGGGCCTGCTGCCCCACCTCAACCCGGGCGTCATGTCGTGGACCGACTTCCAGCGGCTCAAGCCCGTCGCGCCGAGCATGGGCATGATGCTGGAGACGACGGCGACGCGGCTGTGGAGCGAGCCGGGCGGCCCGCACCACGGGTCGCCCGACAAGGAGCCGGCCGTCCGCCTGCGCGTCCTGGAGGACGCGGGCCGCTCGTCGGTCCCCTTCACCAGCGGTGTGCTGATCGGCATCGGCGAGACGTACGAGGAGCGCGCGGACTCCCTCTTCGCGCTGCGGCGCGTGTCGCGGTCCTACCACGGCATCCAGGAGCTGATCATCCAGAACTTCCGCGCCAAGCCGGACACGGCGATGCGCGGGATGCCGGACGCCGAGCTCGACGAACTGGTCGCGACGGTCGCCGTGGCCCGGCACATCATGGGCCCCTCGGCCTGCCTCCAGGCACCGCCGAACCTCGTGGACTCCGAGTACGGGCGGCTGATCGGCGCCGGGATCGACGACTGGGGCGGGGTCTCGCCGCTCACCATCGACCACGTCAACCCCGAGCGCCCCTGGCCGCAGATCGACCTGCTGCGCGAGCAGTCGGCGGAGGCGGGCTTCGAACTGCGCGAACGGCTCTGCGTCTACCCGGAGTTCGTGCAGCGCGGCGAGCCGTGGCTGGACCCGCGGCTGCTCCCGCACGTACGGGCACTCGCGGACCCGGAGACGGGGCTCGCCGTGCCGGACGCGGTCGTGGAGGGCCACTCCTGGCAGGAGCCCGAGGAGGCGTTCACCTCGTCGGGCCGTACGGATCTGCACACCACGATCGACACCGAGGGGCGTACGTCCGACCGGCGCGAGGACTACGACCACGTGTACGGCGACTGGGACGCCCTGCGGGAGGCCGCGGCGCCCGGCATGGTGCCGTCCCGGATCGACACGGACGTCCGGGCGGCGCTGGCGACGGCCGCCGACGACCCGACCCGCCTCACCGACGACGAGGCGCTGGCGCTGCTGCACGCGGACGGGCCCGCCCTGGACGCGCTGTGCCGGATCGCCGACGACGTCCGCAGGGCGGCGGTCGGCGACGACGTCACGTACATCGTCACGCGGAACATCAACTTCACCAACGTCTGCTACACCGGCTGCCGTTTCTGCGCCTTCGCCCAGCGCCGCACGGACGCCGACGCGTACACCCTGTCGCTCGACCAGGTCGCCGACCGTGCCGAGCAGGCGTGGGACCTGGGGGCCGTCGAGGTCTGCATGCAGGGCGGCATCCACCCGGACCTGCCGGGGACGGCCTACTTCGACATCGCCCGCGCGGTGAAGGAGCGCGTGCCCGGCATGCACGTCCACGCCTTCTCGCCGATGGAGGTCGTGAACGGCGCGACCCGCACCGGCCTGTCGATCCGCGAATGGCTGACCGCGGCCAAGGAGGCGGGCCTCGACTCGATCCCCGGCACGGCCGCCGAGATCCTCGACGACGAGGTCCGCTGGGTCCTGACGAAGGGCAAGCTGCCCACGGCGACCTGGATCGAGGTGATCACGACCGCGCACGAGCTGGGCATCCGCTCCTCGTCCACGATGATGTACGGGCATGTGGACCAGCCCCGCCACTGGCTCGGCCACTTCCGCACGCTCTCCCGGATCCAGCAACAGACCGGCGGTTTCACGGAGTTCGTGACGCTCCCCTTCATCCACACGAACGCGCCGGTGTACCTGGCGGGGATCGCCCGTCCGGGCCCGACGACCCGGGACAACCGTGCGGTGATGGCGATGGCGCGGCTCCTCCTGCACCCCCACATCCCCAACATCCAGACCAGCTGGGTGAAGCTGGGGACGGAGGGCGCGGCGGAGATGCTCCGCTCGGGCGCCAACGACCTCGGCGGGACGCTGATGGAGGAGACCATCTCCCGTATGGCGGGCTCGTCGTACGGCTCGTACAAGTCCGTCAAGGAGCTGATCGCCGTGGCGGACGCGGCGGGACGGCCCTCCCGGCCCCGCACCACCCTGTACGGCGAGGTGCTGGAGGAGCGGCAGCGGGCCGCGGCGGCCTCGGACGGGCATCTGCCGGAGCTGCTGCCCGTGCTGGAGTGACGGACGCGGCCCGCGGGTCCCGGGCGTGCGGACGCCGGGCCTGGGGCGGGTGGGCCAGGATCGGCCGAGGACCCCGTCGGAGTAGGATGATCCGACCCTCCGACGGGGTGAATCAGAGCTGAGGAGATGCGTACGCGTGCCTGCCCGACGGCTTCCCTCGTGGGTCTGGGTCTCCGGTCTGACCGCGGCTGCTCTGGTGGCGGTGACGTTCCTGGCCGTCAAGGCCGACAAGGGCCCGCAGCCCACGGCCTCGGCCTCGCCGAAGCCCTCCGCCTCGGCGACCGCCAAGCCCTCCACGGGCCCCGACGAGTCCAAGCCGGTCGCGGTGCCGGACGGCTCCGGCACCGGACGGCGCATCGTCTACTCCCTCGACCAGCGCCGCGTATGGCTCGTCGACGCGAGCGACGCGTCCCGGCGCAGCTTCAAGGTGTGGCCCGGGACGGTGAACCCGGCACCCGGCTCGTACACCGTCGGTACCCGACGCGAGACGAGCACGGGCAGCGACGGCGTGGAGATCGAGAACATCGTCTTCTTCACCGTCAGTTCGGGCACCAACATCGCCTTCTCGAACGCCGTGGACGGCTCTTCTCCGCCGCCGCCCGCGTCCGGCGTACCGACCGGCGGGATCCGGATGCGTGCCGCCGACGGTGACGCGGTCTGGAAGTTCGGCACGGCGGGGACGAAGGTCGCGGTCGTCGACTAGCGACCGGCCGGACAGGTCCTTACGGCAGCGTGCTGCTCTCGGCCGAGGTACTGGCCTGGTCCGGAGCCGTCGACGGTTCGGACGGTTCCAGGGACGGCGGGGCCTGTGTCGGCGTCGGGGTGCTGTCGGGGGCGGTCGGCCGGGTCGGCTCGGTCGTGGCGCTGGAGCCGCCCGGGACGCCGGTGCCGGCGCTCGGTGCCGAGTCGCTGGGGTTGCGGCTGGGGCTGGGAGTCGCGGGCCTGGACGGCGACGGCGAGGGGGTGG
>NZ_JAPWHT010000530.1:0-6635 GCF_027270795.1 Streptomyces sp. ActVer | reverse complement strand
GGGCGCGGAGGCGGCCGGGGCGCACGCGGGCGCGGGAGTGAGCGCGGCCGTCGCGGTGGAGCTGGTGCACACCTTCTCGCTGCTCCACGACGACATCATGGACGGCGACGCGACCCGGCGTGGCCGCCCCACAGCCTGGAAGGCGTACGGCACAGGTCCTGCCGTCCTCGCGGGGGACGCCCTGTTCGCCCTGGCCGTGGAGACCCTGGCGTCCGCGCCCGGCAGCCATGTCCCGTCGGCCGTCCGTCATCTGTCCACCGCGCTCAACGATCTCGTGAGCGGCCAGGCCGACGACCTGCTCTTCGAGTCCCGCCCCTGGACGGGCGCGGAGGCCGTCGGCCCCGGCGAGTACCGGGCGATGGCCGAGCGCAAGACCGGCGCGCTGCTGGGCTGTGCCGCCGCCCTGGGTGCCGTACTGGCCGGAGCCCCCGCGGCGACGGTCACCGCGCTCGACCGCGCCGGGCGTCATCTCGGCGTGGCCTTCCAGGTGATCGACGACCTCCTGGGCATCTGGGGCGACCCCGCCGTCACGGGCAAGCCGGTCCACGCGGACCTGCGTCGGCGCAAGAAGACGTTCCCGGTCCTGGCGGCTCTCGACAACCCGGCCGCCGTCCGCCCCCTCGCCCACCTCCTGGAGAGCGCCGAAGAGCTCGACGAGACGACCGCCCGCCGGGCCGCGGCCGCGATCGAGGAGGCCGGTGGCCGCAGCGCCGCGCTGGCGGAGGCCCACCGTCACATCGCCCATGTCCACACGTGCCTCGACAGCCTCCCCACGGCTCCGCACGCGGCGGACGACCTGCGTGCGCTGCTGGCTTTCCTCGTACGCCGCGAGATGTGACCAACTCCTTTGTCACACCGGCCTCTTGACGCCGCAGAAAGCCCTTGCCGCACTCACCGCCCGCCATAGAAAACGCTTGCTGCGACGCATTCGCGCGGGCGGCGGACCCCCACACGGGAGAAGAAGTGGAGATGGGACGCAGAGCCGCACCTCACCTCACCCGCAGGACCGCAAGTGCCGACCAACCCCCCACAATCGCCAGAGCCCGCGGGAGGCGGGCCGGCGTCACCGCCGCATGCGCGACCGCCCTGCTCACCGGGGCAGCCCTGCTCACGGCCCCCGCGAGCGCGGCGCCGCAACAGGCGGCGGCAGCGTGCGGCGAGGGTTCGTACCAGGCGGAGGCCGTACTGAACGGCAGCACCTGGACCGCCCGGCGCGGCAGCAGCGTCACGTACACCGGTACCGACATGCGGGCCGCGATGCAGGCGGCCGTCAACAGCCTTACGGCGGGCCGGACTTCGAAGGAACGGGTCGTGGTGCGCGGCTCGGGCGCCATCGGCGCCGGTTCCCGGGTCTCCCTGCCGAGCTACACCGTGCTCGACGTGTGCGGCACCATCGACGTCACCGGTTCGGGCTCCGGCGACCAGGCCCCGGTCTACGCACGCGGCGCCCGGGACATCGAGGTCCAGCATCTGAACCTCACGGGCACCCCGCTGTACGGCATCTTCATGCGCAACGTCACCAACGTCGTGCTCGGCCAGATCGACATGCGCCTCTCCCGCGGTCTCGGCGTACGCATCGACAACCGCGGCGACACCAGCCAGTGGACGCGCAACGTCCGCATCGACAACGTCTACGTCTCCGGGGCGAGCAGCCACGCCGTGGAGACGTACGGGGTCGACGGCCTCACCATCGGCACGGTCACCGCGCGGAACGTGGGCGAGTCCGGTCTCCTGCTGAACCAGACCATCAACGCGACTGTCACGAAGGTCGACGCGGACGGTGCGGGCGCCGGTACGGGTTACGCGGCCTTCCGCATGGCCAACCGCAACGGGCGGATCGGCAGCGGCTACCCGACCAACGTGCGGGTCGGCGAGGTCGTCGCGCGCGGTGGCGGCCGGGGCGTCTTCTGCGTCTCCGAGAGCGGCGGCGCGACCATCGACCGCGTGACCATCTCCAACACGGGCAACAACGCGATCCTGATCGAGAACTGCTACAACGTGAACCTCGCCGCCCAGAGCGGCACTGTCACGGGCGGCGGCGAGATCCGGCTGGCCGCCCGCTCGGAGTTCCCGAACAACTCGGACATCACCGTCCAGAACCTCAGGGTGACCAACTCCTCGATCCGGGAGAGCCCTTGCGGTGACAACACCACGTTCCGCAACAACACCCTGGTCAACAGCACCCAGACCATCTGCTGACGTCCGGCCCGCTCGGCTGGTGGCGGCCGTCTGCCCGGACACGGGCACCGCGGCCGCTGCCCGCCTACGCGCGCGTCCGCCGGGGCTCGGTGCGGCGCGGGCGTCCGCCGAGGTCAGTACGGCAGGAGTCGTTCCGAGGGGGTCCTGCGGTCGCTCGCCGTGTCGCGCGCGGTGGTCGTGCGGCGGGTGGGGCGGATGCGGATCCGGCGGTTCATGGCGGCCTCCTCATTCCTGGTGCCACCAGCCTCCGCGCCGCCGCGGCCCCGCACATCGTGCTCATGGAGGCATTCGCCCTGGTCCCGTGGCGGCAGTCGCCAGGGGCGAGGTACTCCCGGGGAAGGACGTGGGCCCCTACACGAGCCCTCCGACCAGCGTGCGGCCGTCAGGGGCGGCGCGGCTCCGGCCCCCAGTAGGACGGTCCTCCGCCACGCCACTCGATGAGCGGTGACACCGCGGCCTCGTTCTCGTCGAACTCCAGGCCCGCCCGGCGCAGGAACTCGACGACGTCCAGGAGGTTCATGGCGACGCCGATCGGCTCGCCGTGGACCGTCAGGCGCCGCCCGCCCTCCTCCTGCGGCGGGTGCACGACCACTACGGGATGTTCCGACATGCCCTCAGCCTCACCCGGACCGCCCGCCCGCGCATCCGGGGCGGCCCGCCCGGCGCCCGGATGCCCGGGCAATCCCTGAAGACACACCCGTGCCCCGCGCAAGAAGACGTCGGCGTGGGCCTCCCCACGAGGCGCACGCCGACGGACCGGGCCGTTCGGTACTCGACGGCTCTACTCGACGGCCCCGACCAGTCCCATGGCGGGGGTCGCGAGGTCGGTCACCTGGTGGAGCTGCTCCAGCTGGTAGAGGCCGTTCAGCTCATTCAGCTTGTCGAGCTCGTCGGAGACCCTCGGGATCTGGGCCTTGTGCTCGGCGGGAATGTCGCTCACGGCGAGCGAGTCGAGCATCGCGATGGGGTTCACCTTTCCCGTCTCCGGGGTGGTGGCAGCGCTCGCGGACGGTACGGCAAGGCCCGTGACGCCGACGGCGAGGCCAACGGCGGCGACGATACGTCGTGTTGAGATCATGCCCTCAGCAACGCCGGCGGGCCGCCCACGGACACGGCCGCGCCCGGCCCCTCACCCGACAGGCGCATCGGTCCGCCTGCGCTTGCCGTGGCCGCCGCGCCGGAGGAGTCTCAGAGGGAGAGGCCCTCGACGGCCCGCTCCATATCGGGCCGCGGCCTTCGCGAGTGGTCCACAAGGAGGTCCATCATGGGCACTGCGGCAAGCCCCGGCTTCGACACCGAAGCCCTGCGCCGGGGCATCGAAGGCCAGGACGCGTCGGCGCTCCTGTCGCTGTACGCGGACGAAGCGGAAATGCGCGTCGTCGACCGCAACACCCAGCCCAGCCACCCCAAGGTCATGCACGGCCGCGAGCAGATCCGCGAGATGCTCGACGACGTCTACAGCCGCGACATGACACACAAGTTGGAACAGTGTGTGATCCAGGGCGACCAGGTCGCCTTCACCGAGTCCTGTCAGTACGCGGACGGCACCAGGGTGCTCGCGAACTCGATGATGTCGCTGCGCGACGGGAAGATCGTCGACCAGGTGGTGCTGCAGGCATGGGACGACCCAGAGCAGTAAGGGGTATGCCGAGGGTCCGGATCACGACCCGTGTGACCTGGACCTTTTCGGCTCAGACCCGTCCGGGGCGGCCTCTGCGGCCTCGACCAGCTTCCGGAGCAGGTCGGCGAGTGTCCGCTTCTCTCCTTCTGACAGCACTGAGAGCAGCGCGTTCTCGCCATGTTCTTCGGAGGCCGCGTGCTGCTCGAAGGCGTCGTATCCCGCCGGGGTGAGCCGTACGTGGACCCGGCGGCGGTCGGCCGCGTCGTGCGTACGCGTGATCAGGCCGGCGTTCTCCAGCGGGCCGAGCCGTGCCGACAGCGCGCCCCGGGTCAGCCCGAGCAGATCGGCGAGCCGTGACGGGCTGGTCTCGTAGGGCGGGCCGAGCCTGCGCAGGGTGAGCAGCACCTTGAACTGCCAGTGCCTGAGCCCGTCGGAGTCCAGAGTGTCCCGGCGGGCCTGCGCCGCGTGCCGCGCCAGGATCGCCAGCCGCGCGAAGATCGCCTCCTTGACCGGGTCCATCCAGCCGAGTTCCTTCGACCAGAGCGCGACGTGCCGGTCGACCGAGTCACCCACTTTTTTTCCTCCCGACTTCCTGACATCCGCCCGATAGTTTTCTTGTGGATAGTTTTTCTGATTACTACCTTCCTCGCCATGACGAAGACGAGTACGCCCCAGGCCGTCCTTCCGGTGGACGAGGTCGTCGCCGCGGCGCGTGAACTTGCCCGGGCCGGACGATGGCAGCGCGCTTTAGATCTCCTCGACGCGGCCGCAACGGCCGAGCCGCACGGCCGGGCGGCCCTCGCTCTCGCCGGGGCGGAGGTCGCTCTTGAGCACGACTGGTTCGGCGGTACTGACACCTCGGCCACTCGGATCGCCGCCGCGGACCAGGCGTTGGCCGAACCGACCGCACCGGTCGGCGTCTGGGACCTGGACTTCGTACGGCTGCGGCACACGTACTTCCGGCTGCTCCTCGGTGACGGCACGTTCCGGTTCGGGCCCGCGGGCAAGGATCCAGCCCAGCTGGCGGAGCTGCGGCGGTGTGCGCAGGAGCTGTGCGAGCGGGCGGAGGACGACGTGCGCCGGGGGTGGGCGCGGATGTACCTCGGGCTGATCGTCGACAACCTCTTCGCCGAGCGTGAGGCGGCGCCCGCGCACTACGAACTCGCCCTGAGCGCCGGGGAGTCGGGCGACGACCTCCTCGCCCGTGAGGCACTGCGGCATCTCGGCGACCACGACCACGACGACCTGGACCACGCGCGGGCACGCGAGCGCTGGACCCGGGCGACCGCCGTCGGTGCCCGGGCGGGGAACGTCCCCGGCACCCTCTCCCAGCAACTGCTCCTGGCCGTTCTGGCCCGCGACCATGGCGACGAGGCGGGAGCCGCGGCCCTCGCGACCGAGGTCGCCCGCTGGGCCGGGGCCATCGGTGCCGTACGCATCGAGGCGCAGGCGACCGGGTTCCTGGCAGGCGTGGACCCGACGGCCGGGCCGGAGGAGGATTCCTGACCCTCGGCTGAGCCCCGTAATGGGTGCGGGGCTGTGACATCTGCGGCTCCGCCGCGTGGGCGCGCCCAGCCACGGGCGGCCCGCGGACAACAACGCCACTCCGGCGACGCGTACTGTGGTGGCAGGCCGTGACTGGCGCTGAGGTGGAGTACCACCGGGGAGCGGCCCGACGCACACGTCTTCGCCGCGCGCCTGGGCATCTTCTACGACGCTCAGGAGTGGCTCATGTCCCAGGCCCGGCTGATGGACGGCACCGGTCTCGCCCGGCGGATCGTCGACGAGACGGCGAAGCGGGCGGCCGACCTCACGGAACGCACGGGGGTGGCGCCGTGTCTGGCCACCGTGCTGGTGGGTGAGGATCCCGCCTCCGTCACGTACGTACGCATGAAGCAGAACCGTTCCCGCAAGGCGGGTATCGAGTCGCGGCACGTGGCTCTGCCCGCCGGGACCACGACGGACGAGCTGATCGGCACGCTCACCGCCTTGTCCGCAGATCCGACCGTGCACGGCATCCTGTTGCAGCACCCGATGGGTCATCACATCGACGAGCGTGCGGCGTTCGAGGCGATCGCTCCGGAGAAGGACGTCGACGGGGTCACCCTGGCGTCGTTCTCCGCGATGAGCTTCGGTCTGCCGGGCTTCGCGTCGTGCACGCCCGGCGGGATCATGCGGCTCCTGGACGAGTACGACGTCGACCCGGCCGGCAAGCGGGCCGTCGTGGTCGGTCGCAGCGCGATCCTCGGCAAGCCGGTGGGGATGCTGCTGCTCGGCCGCGACGCCACGGTGACGTACTGCCACTCGCGCACGGCCGATCTGTCGTCGGTCGTGCGGGAGGCCGACATCGTGGTGGCCGCGGTGGGGCGGCCCCGGCTGATCCGCGGCGAGGACATCAAGCCGGGCGCGGTCGTCGTCGACGCCGGCTACAACCCCGGCAACGTCGGCGACGTCGACTTCGACAGCGCACGGGAGCGGGCCTCGCTGATCACTCCCGTACCGGGCGGGGTCGGTCCGATGACGATCGCCACGCTGCTGGCCCAGACCGTCGAGGCGGCCACGCGGCAGACCGGCGCCTGATCAGCGAATCCACGCGCTGTAGTCCATGACGTCGCCCGCCTCGAGTCCGTACTCGGGGTCGGCGGCCGTGGCGGTGCTCTCCAGGCCGAGGACGGCACCGGTGACCGGATCCATGATCAGCATCTGGCGAGACCCGGCGTCGTCGTACACGTACGCCTGACCGCTCCGGCCCAGGCGATCGGTCACCTGGCCGACGGGCCGCAGTCCGTCGGCGTCCGCGAGGACTCGGGCGAGT
>NZ_JAPWHT010000052.1:0-35491 GCF_027270795.1 Streptomyces sp. ActVer | reverse complement strand
TCGTCCCGGAACACATCGGCGGTCTTGCCCACCATCGTCAGGACGGCATCCTCATCCGCCATCCCCTTCACCAGGCGGAGGGCGTCCTGCACGTCGTCGGCGAAGTCGTGCAGGTTCTTCGCCAAGGACTTGACCCGGTCCGGATCGCCCGGCGTCGGATCCTTCTCCAGGTCCAGCACATGCCAGTCCGTCGGCCGATAACCCGCCATCACGCAACCCCCGTCACGCCAACCCCGTCAACCACACATACGCACAAGTGAAGTTACTGGCTACGGGCGTTCGATGGAAAGGTCACGATGGTGGCGTGGGCTGCCGCGCGGCTACGACGACCCGCCGCCGCCCCGCCACCGGCTCGCTCCGCTACTCCGCGAAGCGGAACGTCGACGTGATCGCGTCGAAGATGTCGAAGAACGAGTCGGCGAGGTCGAGCACCTGGCTGCTGCCCGCGACGAGGGCGACCTTGCCCTCCTGCCCCGGGACGGGGATGAACGTTTGCATGAGCACGGCGCGGATGGTGCGCTTGAGGGCGTCGTCGGGTACGGGGATGTCCTCGATGCCGTACGTCCGCGCGGCCGTGCCGACGCCCGGGATGTCGACCGTCGTGACCTTCCGCCACGCGTCGCCCTCCTTCTTGGCTTCACGCACGGCGAGCTGGCTCGCGATGACCTGCGGGTCGGTGGAGAGGGGCTCGCCGGCCTGCGTACGCCCGCCGACGAGCGAGACGGTGATCGAGCCGGTGATGGGGGTGTCGCCGCCGAAGCTCTCGGCCATGCAGCCGCAGTACAGCGCGCCCGACTTCCAGGCGTCCGCCGCGGCCTTCCGGAGGAAAGCGGTGTACGTGTCCTGGTGCTTGGCCAACTCGGGCTGCTGCCGCACCCGTTCGGCCACCATCCGCCGGATCGAGTCGTCCCGCGACTCGGGCCGCACGTCGAACTCCCACCACGACTCCGGAACCTTGATCCGAAAGCCGCCGCGCTCGATGGTGAGCGTCTCCATGTAGCGGGCCATGTTGGTCGCTCTCCCCCGGTTCCGAAGCAAACTGCAGATGCAGACTGATGTGCGCGCAAGCCTACGAGGCCGCGTACGCGTGGTCCCATCGGCTCATTCGTACGCTCCCCCAGGTGCCCATCGCCACGGCGGCGAGGACGAGGCCGGCGATGAGTCCTCCGTACGAGTCGGACTCGACGTCGGTCACCGGGCCGGCGGCGCCTTCGGGGTCGTACCGGACGCGCAGGATGTCGCCCTTCGACACCGAACGGCAGCCATCGCCCTCGGAAAGCCTCGGCGAGATCCTTGTGCCGTCCGCCCGCCGCTGCAGGGTGCACTGGTCGGTTTTGGCGTCTTCTATTCCCACGACCGTGGCCGTCGTCCACCGCCCGCGCTCCGCGAGCGCCGACTGCTGCCCGGCCTCACCCGCCACGACGCCCAGAGCCACGCCCGCGACCACCGGAACGATGAGCTGCCACGCCATCTTCCGCCGGGCACGCGGAACGCGCCGCAGCCCGAGCATCGGGACGAGCACCGTCGCCAGCGGCAGCAACAACCACGCCGTCAGTACAGCCGCCCCGCCGACCCAGGACTTCAGCGGCAGCGCGGGGGCGAGCCAGCCGAGTCCTGCGGATCCGAGGGCACAGGTGAGGCTGAAGGCGAGCCAGCGGGCGGTCTCTTTCGACATTCGGTCAGCCTAGGCCCGGATGTCCGGAGCGCTCGTCACAGCCAAATCACCCCACCCAGCCCATACGGGAATCAGCGGGACACATTCGCTCTGGCGAAACCGTTGGCCCCATGGATACCGTCACTGCTCTTGACTGAACCTAAATCTCACGGGGAGTCCACTGTGAAGCGCCGCACTTTGCCCGTTGCTGCCGCGTTGGCCGCGACCGCAGCCCTACTGCTCACGGCTTGCGGCGGCGGGGATGACAAGTCTGACGACAACGACAAGATCGCGGGTGCCGACCAGGCGTCCAAGGAATCGGCTTCGCCGAGCGCGGAAGCATCGGATGCTGTCGAGCGCCCCACGGTCACGCTTCCCAAGGACGTCAGCAACGTCTTCGAGAGCTGGAAGGCGGGCGACGCGACAAAGGACGCGGTACTCGCGGACGTCACCCGGCGGATCAACGCCACGGACGCGTCCATCACGGCCGGTGAGCCGGACTCCGAGGCGATCAAGTTCTACTACAAGGGTGACGCCCTCATCGATGCCGTCGAGTGGGTCCAGGGCTACAAGAAGGACGGCAAGTCGATCACAGGGACGACGCGCTACTTCAACCCTGAGATCAAGATCGCGGACAAGGACACGGCCGCTGTTTCCTACTGCTCCGACGAGAGCAAGGCGTACGACAAGGACCGGAAGACGGACAAGGCCGACAAGACAACCGTCACCAAGAACTCGTACGTCACCTACAGCGCCCGCGTCCAGAAGAACGATCAGGGTGTCTGGCAGACCACGAGTCTGCTCTCGGAGAGGGGGAACGCGAAGTGCGCTCCGTGACATTGCGGGGCGGATGGTTCGTGACGGGAGTAGCGGCCACCGCGTTGGTACTGACTCCCGGCACCGCATTCGCCGACAAGGGCGGCAACAACGCACAGGGCAGCGGCAAGGCCCAGACCAGTGGCGGACAGGGCGGCGGCGCCATCGACTCCCTCGTCACCTTCAGCGGCAGTACCGGCGGCGGGGGCAAGGCAAAGACGGGCAACGTGCGGCCCGTCGGCGACTGGGACCCGCCGGCCTGCTGGTACGAGCCCCGTACGGCGGACCAGTTCGGCAAGTACGTCGAGGACACGTACAACGAGACGGTCAACTACCCGGGCCAGCACAGCTACGCCAAGACGGCTGTGGGCCAGTTCAGGGACAGGTACAAGGACGGCGAGTACAAGGACTACAACAAGGATGTGGCGGACGAGGGCAACTGGTGGGTCGCCGTCCGTGACGAGGACCGCTGGATGGAGCCGGCAGCGCAGGTCTGCGACGAGCAGCCGTTCTGGGTCGAGAACGGTGCCGACCCGGGCGTCCCCAACGCGGTCACCCCACAGGTCCTCGCCGAACTCGCGTACAACCGCCTTCAGCTCCCCGAAACCGAGGTCACGCTCGCTCCCGAGGCGAATACCAAAGTGAACCTCCCGACGTGGGCCTGGCTGGACGAAGCCACGTTCAAGGAGGTCGACGTCACCGCCGAGCTCAACGCGGGCGGCCTCAACATCCAGGCCACGACCACCGCCAAGCCGGTGTCTCTCAAACTGGAGCCGGGCACGGCGGACGCCGAGACCTACCCCGCCTCCGGCGAGTGCGCGATCAACAACGACGGTTCGATCGGTGAGCCGTACGCCAAGGGCAAGTCAGACGAGACACCACCGTGCGGCATCAGGTACCTACGCTCGTCGGGCGACGGAACATTCAAGCTCCAGGCCACCGTCACCTGGGAGATCAGCTGGACGGGGACCGGCGGCGCGGGCGGCGACCTCCCCGACGGCACCTTTGGCGCCGACCAGGAGATCACCGTCCAGGAGATCCAGTCGGTCAACCGCTGACGACAGCGACACAGAAGACCGAAGCCGGGGGCGTACCAAGACGATTGGTGCGCCCCCGCCATCGATCCGGTCGGGAACGATGGTCGCCCCGCTCCTTGAGCTGCTACTGCTCCTGGCCGCTGCCTACGGGCTCGTCGGCTTCGGGATACGCGACGAAGGTGCCCTTCGCGGGGAGCGTGACGACGAGGCCGCGTTCGCGGAGTTCGCGGACAGCTCGGCGGGCGGTCAGATTGGCCACCCCGTACTCCTCGGCCAGATCCCGCTCCCCGAGCAGCCGAGCGCCGGGGCGAAGCTCCCCCTTGGCGATGCGCTCAGCGATGTGATCGGCAACCTGCATATATAGGTACGCGATCTTGTTCGGGTCGATCAGCGGCTGCTCTGAAGCTCCTGTCATATCGAACACCGTACGACTGCCTTGAGCTGCACTGCTCTATGGATAACGCGATACCGCTATGCACCGCGCGTACGCGAGTTATAACGTGGCATCTTGCAAGTAGAACCCCGGCGACGGAGGCAACCGTCCCGGGGCGCGGCCGACGCTAATCACAAACCAGGAGCGCCAACATGCTGGACACTACCCTCCGACTCCTCTCCCGGATGCTGAGCATCTGCACCCCCCCGCCCCCGAGGCCGCCACCGGCCCGGAGTGATCCCTCCCCTCCGGTTCACCCCCGCCCCACCGCCCCGCTTCAGCGGAGTCCTCCGCGGTCGCGCCGCCGAACACCGCCGTCAACGCGACCGCCGCCGTGCCCTCTATCTCGCCACGCTCGGCATCGACATCGGCCCGGACCGCATCCACGGCATCCCGGTGACCGCCCGGTGAAGCGCCCCGCCGTACGGATGTGCGCCCGCTGCCACCGCACGACGAGCCACCCGGTACTCGTCCACGAGGTGCGGGCGGCGACGGGGCCGGGCTTCAACGTGTACGCGTGCTCCGAGTGCGCCGACCTCTACCCGCCCATGACCGACGTACGGGAACGCCCTCGGACCACTCCAGACAGTTCACGCCGCTCCAGCCTCACTCTCCGCGTCTACACGGTCAACGCGGACGGTGCCGTGACCGGGGATCGGGGCAAGGCCGAGGTCCGGACCGCCGGTCGGGGCGATCCACTCCCGCACACATCGGCGTACCCACCCTGCAGGTGCCCGCGCTGCCGGACCCAGGAGCAGTGCACGACTCAGGAGACCTGATCCCGGCAGGGATGCTGTTGGCGAATCCGCCGGGCGAAGTAATTGTCGCGAGAGTCCCAGCGACACGCCGGGTTCACGGCGTGTCGGCGGGACTCACGACCCACTTGCTGAAGCTCTGACGGGATTCGCCAACAGCGTCCGCCGCCCCGCACTCGGGGCCGCTGTGGACCAGACACGATCAGGCAACAAGAGCCGTCCGCTTGCCCCGATTGATCCGCATCCGACCAGCCGTGCAAGGAAGTTCGCGGTAGCGAAATCGATCGCCCCACAGATACCGTCAGTGCTCTTGACTGCACTTTTGTCTCACGGGGAGATCACTGTGAAGCGCCGCTCTTTGCCCGTTGCTGCCGCGCTCGCCGCGACCGCAGCCTTGCTGCTGACGGCCTGCGGAAGCGGGGACGACAAGTCCAGCGACAACGACAAGATCGCGGGCGCCGACCAGGGGGCGGAGACGCCGAAGGAGTCGGCGGAGCCCTCGGGAGCACCGGCCGAGGACAAGCCGGACGGTGTGGACGTGTCGCTGCCCGCGGACATGGACCTGGTCTTCGACTGGGACAAGCCGAAGAACAAGAACGAGGCGGCGGCGATGGATGATGCTGCCAACTACCTCCGCGCCATCTACCGGGGCGTCGACAAGCGCACGACCAAGGACGCGGCCGTTGCCGCCTACGCCACCGGCGAGGGGCTCAACTACGCGAAGGTGCAGATCAACGAATGGATCAAGGGCGGCTGGACCGCCACCGGTACCCGCCGTCACTACGACGCCACTACACGGTCCGCACCGAACGGCAAATCCGTCGAGGTCGCGTTCTGCGCGGACACCGGAAAGTTCCTCGGCAAAGAGATCAAGACCGGGAAGGTTTTGGAGGCCAAGCCCAGCATCAAGGACTTCGGCTACTACAAGATCATCATGGTCAAGCTCCCTACGAGTGAGGGGCTGTGGCAGGCATCCAAGGTGTTCGTCGAGACGGGGGCGGAGAAGTGCCAGTGAACCGATCACCGCGTACAGCCCTCGGCAACGGCATTGCCGCCCTGGCCATCGCGTTCGGCTCTCTCATTCTCACGGCCCCCAACTCCGCAGCAGAACCGGTGGATTACGGCAAGGGCGGCGGCACGGAAGGCACCGGCGGCGGTAGCGACGACACCGGCATCTACGCCGCAGCCCGCATCCAGTACTCCGGCGCCGTCGCCAAGAGCGGCGGCAGCGGAAACGTAGCCTCGTCCGACGTCAACTGGACGCCGCCACCCTGCTGGTACGCCCCCTACCTCGGCGCCAAGGACTTCAAGAAGAAGATGTCCAAGGACATCGACACCTCGAAGAACACGCCCGGCATGGGCGGCACCGCCGGCTCGGCCATCGGCGAGATGGAGCGCCACTACGAGGACGACTACGGCTGGACCGACACTCCCGGCTACAAGGACTACAACGTCGAGAAGGACGGCGAGGGGATGTTCTGGGCCAGTGTCGAGAACCCCAACGAGCCGGACTACCTCAAGCGGACCGCCTGCTCCGAATTGCCCTTCTGGGTCGACAACGGCGAGGCCCCGCCGCCGCGGTACGAAGAAGCCATCACTCCGGAGATGCTCGCCGCCCTCGCGTACCAGCACATGGAGCTCCCCGACACCGAGGTGACACTGGCTCCCGAGGCCATCACCAAGGTGAACCTGCCGACTTGGGCCTGGCTCGACGACGCGGCCTTCGACGAGGTCCAGGCGACGGCAGCCATCAACGTGCCCGGTTTCAACATTGAGGCGACCACGACCGCCACTCCCAAGTCGCTGACCCTCGACCCGGGAACCGAGGACGCCACGACCATCCCGGCCAACGGCGAATGCCCCATCGTCGACGGCAGGATCGGCGAGCCCTACGCCAGGGGCAAGGCCAGGGAAACCCCGCCTTGCGGCATCGTCTACGGCCGCTCCTCCAACGGCGGAACCTTCCCGCTCAAGGCCTCCCTCACCTGGGAGATCAGCTGGACCGGCACCGGCCAGGCCGGCCCGGTGGGCCTGCCCGACGGCACGATCGAGGCCGTCCAGGACATCACCGTCCAGGAAGCCCAAGCCGTCAACCGCTGAGCGGAGCAAGGGATACGCGGCCGGTTCACACCCCACGGAACCGGCCGCGGCTCGCACCGACCGCTGTTCCCTCTCCCCACTGAAGACCTGCAGAAGACCGAGGTCCACGACTGCCCCGTGATGTAGGTCGCCCCCGGCACTCGCGCGCGTGCAGTGCCGTCGTATCGGCTCCCGGACGGCGTCCGGCCGGGTGCGGTACAGACCTCGTCCCGACCAGCCGACGGGCGCTCTTCCTCGGCACCCGAAGTGGAATTCCCAGCGAAGCCGAGGCCCTGAGCAAGTATCCACGGAAGTCTATGACTCAAGCCCGGCGAATGGAGTTCAGCGAGGTCGGCCGCGGACGTACGCGTCACACTCGCCGACCAGTCTTGAATCCGTCTCTCTTCACCGGTAACCCGGACAGCGCCGACAGGCTCGTCGGAATCCTTTGCGTAGACGAACAGGCAGTACCTGAAGCCCGGTGACCCCACGCCAGGACAAGAGCGCTCGACGACACCCCCTATGAAGGCGGCTGCGCAAGCTGTGCGCCAGCCACGATCGAGTTACGAGCGCAACCGATTTGCCCCGATTTACTTGCACGCGCCCAGCCTGGTAGGGAAGTTCGCTGTGGCGAAACCGATCGTCACACGGATACGGTCGTTCCTCTTGACTTAGCCTTTGTCTCACGGAGAGCCCACTGTGAAACGCCGCACTTTGCCCGTTGCTGCCGCGTTCGCCGCCACCACACCCCTGCTTCTGACCGCGTACCTCGGCGCAGACGGCAAGTCCAGCGGCAACGACAAGATCGCAGGTGCTGATACAGGCGACACAGACGCGTTCACCTCACCCGTGTGTGCACTCACCCCACCTCTTGCGCACGCCGACGTGGATCTCGGTAGCGGCAATGAAGGAACCGCCCTCAAGCAGGAGGGTTCGAACAACGGTCTCGCTCCGAGAACGAACTGGACGCCGCCCGTCTACCGCTATCAGCCGCGATCTGCCGGCACCCACAGCCCAGAAATGCGACGAGCAGCCCTTCTGGATGGAACATCGGTGCCCTCAACATCCAGGCCACCACCATCGCCAAGCCTGTATCCCTGAAATCCAGTCCATCAATCGATAAAGAATACCTGGGGGAACTCCGTGGCTGGGGACTCAGATCTCATCGTCAATGTCGACCTTCTTGTCTCATCCGAGAGCAGCCTCAAGACGCTAAAAAATGAATTCGAAGGTCTCGACAAACGAAAAGACTCAATGGAAAAGGAATGGGGAAGCGGACAGATCGCCGACGCCATGAGCGACTTCGTGGACAACTGGGAAAAGTATCGCGAGGAGCTCTTGGGTAGCATCAAAACCGTCCAAAAGTTGGTGACTTCGACAATCGACTCGTTCACAGGGCTGGACAAAGAGCTCGCTGATTCCACCCGCAAGGGGAAGAAATAATGGCCGCGAACAGCAAGGTGCGCCCTCGCGACTGGCATCCGCTTGCCGAATCCGACCCGGTTCCAGGAGATCCCGAAGACATTCGCTCAGAGGCCGCACACTTGCGCGGCGTGGCGAAGAAGCTTCGCACGCAGGCAAAAACCCTCAAGAAGATGAGCGAAGACGACGAGCTCAAGGGTAAGTACGCCGGAAAGCTGCGCGACGAATCGAGCAAGCTCGAGAAGCAGCTACGCGAGGTGGCGGGGCGGTACGAGCGGGTTAACGGACACCTCGACAAATGGGCAAATGACCTCGAGGACTGCCAGGCCGACGCTGACGCTCTGCTGAAAAAGGCCAAGCAGAAGGAAGAAGAACAGAAGCCGGCAGGGGACAAGAAGGAAAAGGGTGACGAGAGTGACCCGTATGGCAGCGAAAAACGAGAGCTTGAAAAAGTAACTGGCTATCGCGATGACCGCGCCGGTACACACGCCCGCAATATCCGTGAGGGAATCGATGACGTCATCAAGGACTCATGGTGGGAAGGCGTCGTCGACTATGTAAAAATTGCCGTCGACATCTTGAGTTGGACTGCCACTATCATCGGCCTGGTCGCGCTTTTCATTACGCCTGTCGGATGGCTCGCAATGATTGCCACGATAGCCACTGGCCTGGTCATGGCTGCACACGTGCTCTTCGCCGTCACAGGAGACGGGTCCTGGATGGACGTTGGAATGGATGCATTTTCCCTGTTGACCATGGGACTTGGAACCAAAGCTCTCACGGGCCTCAAGGGAATCCAGGCAGTCATGCGAAAAGCATCGGCCAAGGAAGCCGGGAAAGTCGCAAGAGCTGCAAAGGGAGCAGAGAACAACAATAAGATCAATAACGCCATCAAGAGTGCGGACAGGCAGACCCGGAAAAGAACGACAAGCAAGAAGAAAAGGCGAGGCGCAGAAAGAGCGCTCGGTAATCTCCAGAAACAGAAGCAGGCGGCACGAAATGAGGCAAGAGCAGCAGAACGGGGCAGGGATCTGCCAGATTCCGGCCGTCGCGATCTTGCAGCATCGGGCGGAGACAAGGAATTCGCTCAGCATTACAAGGACATCCAGCACATGCGGGCGAGCAACCCCAATTCGCCAGAAGTATTGAAAGCCAGCCAAAACGCAGAAGTGTATCGGGATCGATTTCGGATGGCTTTCGGAGCGGGACTCGCAGCCGACCTGGGTGACAAGGGCCTCGGGACCAGCGACATCTGGGAAGGCAAGCCCTATGTGGAGGGCTATAATGACACGAAAGAACAATTCACGGTGCAGCGCGGATCTGATTTCTGAAGACCTCTACGTAGGCGCATCGGCCAAGTACTCTCTAGACTGAGGAATAGAGTGAAACCCACTCCCCGTACATCTGACACGACCGACGTACGAGTGGAAAAGGCCCCGGTTGGATACTCCATCATCCTTCCTCCAGGCTGGAAAAGGATCCCGCTCAGAAACAAGCGCGAAATGGAGTCGGCGGCCGATGAGCTCGTGGCCGCCGCATGCAGGCAGGTTCCCGAAAATCTCCCCCGAGATTTTGTTGCGCGGTACCGGCTTGAGGTACGAAGGCGCCTTGGCGTAGGCATCAAGAACGCCCGGAAGAGCGGTGGCCTGGATTTCTATCTTCCTGTTGCGCAGCCCGGTGAACCACTCATCGCCGCATCCTTCGTGGTGGGGGAGGTAAGTTCTGCTGACTCTGATCGCGGCCAGTTCCTCACAGCAATGACGTCAGGCGCGGGCTACGAACCTGTCGACGTCGACGATTCACCAGGCGTCCGACGCGAACTGGTCATGGAAGCAGACCCGACAGAAAACATAGAAATGAGTTCACGACGCGTTGACTACGTGGTTTCCGTGCCCAAGAATCTTGGACGGTGGGTGACGATTTCCTTCTCCACCATGGGAGGCGGCGACCCGTCCGACGACCTCGCGGACGCCACCGTCTCCCTCTTCGACGCCATCGTCACCACCTTCCGTTGGAGTACTGAATGAGCTGGCTGGAGATCGACTATGACGAGGACTTCTGGCTTGAGGTGCCACTGCGCTGGACCATTGGCGCAGTGGAGCCCTGGGAGGAAGACGAAGATTCACGGACACCACGGGAGTGGGCGACGGAAACAGCGGAACTATGGTGGGACGAATGGGACGAAGATCCCGGAGAGGGCGGGATCGAGGTACTGGCAGATACCTTGGTGGGCTGCGTTGAGCGCTACCCGAAGATGTTTCCCGGGTTCGAGGTTCTCTTGTACCTGCCAGCCCCCGACTCGATCCCTCTGCCCGTTTTCGTCAGTGATTTCCAATCCACGGGCAAGGAAGAGCCGGAGTTGCGCCGCGTCACACTTGCCGACGACGAGAAGGCCATTGAGAAGCCCATCGTCGAGGACTTCACGACCGAGTTCCTCGGGACCGGCTTGCGCGTGCTTCGATATTCGGTCGAAGATGAGAAAAATGTAGTGCTGTCAAGCCTACGCTACGCATGGCGCAATGAAGAGCACGGACGGGATGTAGTAGTCATCACGGCTTCACCCGCTCCGGCGCAGATCCTGAGCGCGTTGGACGACATTGACGACCTGGCTCACAGTATCGCGCTGCGCCACAATGACTACATCGCACCGGAGACCGAGGGTGACTGAATTCGCCTCCTACCAGTGATCGACATAACCACACCCAAACCTAGTGGCCTGGAGGCCGATCGACATGTCTTGGATTCCACCAGGAGCCGTGCCCGAGGGTGCACGCAGGGCCTTGTTTTTCAGCGGTGGAATTATGTCTTTGTTCGGAAGTGTGTGGCTGCTGGCCACCACACCGTTCGGAAGATTCACCATCATGGCGATTCTGCTCGCAGCAGCCGGCGCCGGGCTCCTGCGAAACTGGTGGACGTCGCGATAGTCCATGGCCTGACAACCCGAGCCGACTTCTCACTCAGCCATGGCAATCAGCATGCGGAAAAGCTCCGTCGGCCGACGAAAACGCCGACCTGAACACCTTGGGGGACAAGGACATGGCAGGGTCGGCCAAGCCCCGTCGGCGGAGGGCGGCTGCTCCTTCGTTGCGGTATGAGCATCGGCCCGGCAAGCGGTCGGTGCGAGAGAGCAAGCGGTCCAGCAAAGGCGACACCCTGTTCGGCTGCCTTGTGTTCCTGCTCTTTACGGCCGCAGTCGTCCTGCTTGCCCTTTTGGACATGTTCTGGGGCGACGACACCTGGGAGTGGTCGGCCGACACATGGCCGGGCGGCGCGTACGGCTTCGCCGTGTTCCTGGGCGCGTTGGTGCCGTGCGTGGCACCAGTCTTCGTGATGGCCTTGTCCCGTACGGCCTGGAAGTCATGGAAGGCCCACAGGATCCGCTCTTTCGGTTGCACACTCCTGGCCGTCGTGTGCGGAGCGGCGATGCTGCAGCTCGTGTCGCTGATCTTCAATGCCCAGGACACCGGCAAGTGGGGCCGAGGTCGGGACACTCCCCCCAGTTGGGTCTTCAGCAACTACCCGTGGCTGTGGGCGGTCGGTCTGGTGTCCACCATCGCCACGGCCACCCTGCTGATCGCCTTGTCCGTGGCACGCGACAAACGGACTTCGCCGACCGACGACGCCGGTGCGCTCGAACCGAATTGACTCTGTTTGCTGCCTCTTGTTGTCTCTCGCGGAGAAGTTCGCAGTGGCGAAAACCCGCCCCCCACAGCTAGCGTCGGGCGACATGCGACAGACCGCGCCCACCGACCGGACCGCCGATGGCGAGAACGGTGGTGAGTCCGGTGGTGAGAACGTCTTCGGCCTGATCACGCCCGAGGACTGGTTTCGCATTCCGCTCGTTCCAGAGGAGCAGCGCGAAGCGTCCGTGAGTGCCCTGATCAAGAGGCAGTTCGCCGGTGTGGACGACCAGCCGGTGCTTCGCCGTCAGGCGGAGGAACAGTTGCTGGGGGCCGCGGAGGCTGGCGTCGAGCAGGGCGGAGTCGTGCTCTACCTGTCGTTCCTGGAAGCGGCGGGCATCCCTCTCTCCGCGTCCCTGCTGATCTCCCGCATCCACCAGCGGTTCGACAGCCTCGACGCGGTCTCGGCGCTCAGGGGCAAGGGTGAGGCGGCTCTCGTACGGCTGCCGGCCGCCGGGCGGGCGGCCCGTCGGCGACGGTCGGAGCGGACCCGGGAGGCCCGGCGGCTCGGAACCGAGTTCGACGACACGATCGTGGAGTACTTCGTGCCCGTACCGGATCGCGACGAGGTGCTGATGCTGACGTTCAGCACCCCGCTTGAGCCCATCGCGGACTCGATGGTGGAGCTCTTCGACGCGGTCGCCGGTACCCTCCGCTGGCAGAAAACAGCTCAACCGACCCAGCCGGCTCAGACAACTCAACCGACTCAGACAGCTCAAGCGACTCAGGAACCACGGGGGCAACAGGGATGACGGAGGGGCGACTCAGGGTCTCCACCGAGGATCTGCACACGGCCGGGGTGGGCCTGCGGACGGTGGCCACGGAGTTCGAGGGGCTCGACAAGCTCCTGGACGCCTACGACCGGCGGACGGTCGGGCACAAGCTGCTGCAGGAGAGGCTGCAGGAGTTCTCCGACGGCTGGAACGACAACCGCGAGAAGATGATCGAGGAGATCAAGGGCTTGGGCGAGGTCGCCAAGACGGCCGGCGAGGCGTACACGCAGATCGACGACGAGCTGTACAAGGCGCTCGTCGGCGACAAGAGCGGCAAGAGCAGGACCGGCAAGGACCAGAAGTGACGCGCCCCGCCGACCACCGCTGGGAGGTGCTGGGCGAGCACGAGGATCCCGTACCGGGTGATGTGTACGACCTCACGGCGCTCGCCAAGCGTTTCACCGCCACCGCGAAGACCATCTCGGACGCCGCCGCCGCGCTGCGCAGGCTCGGTGACCAGAAGAGCTGGGACTCCAAGGCGGGCCGGGAGTTCGCCGAGAAGGCCGACGACACCGCGAAGACCGTGAGCAAGGCGCACGGCCGCTACGAAGAGGCCGGCGCCGCGCTGAAGGAGTACCACACCGAGCTCTCGACGATCCAGGGCGAGGCGGACGGGCTGCTGAGGCAGGCCGAGACGAAGAGCGGCGATATCACCACCGCGAAGTCCAAGGCCGACAACCCGCCCAAGGACACCGACAAGGCCGGGCAGAAGACGCTCGACACCGCGGTGACGGACCTGCAGGGCGACCTGGACGGCCTGCGCGGGCAGCTCGCCACGCTCAAGAGCCGCCACAACACGGCAGGCAACTCCGCCGCCAAGCGCATCCACGAGATCACCGAGGGCGACGACCTCAACGACTCCTGGCTGGACGAGCTCCGGGACACCCTGAACATCGTCGCCGACATCGCGGGTGCCGTCGCCGCCGTCTGCGGGGTGGTGGCGCTGCTTGTCGGCTGGATACCGATCATCGGGCAGGCGATCGCCGGTGTCCTCGGCACGATCGCGCTGATCGCCACCGCCATCTCGCTCGTCTGCCATCTGCTCCTCGCCATCAACGGCGACGGGTCTTGGGGCGACGTCGCCATGGACGTACTGGGCCTTGCGACCTTCGGCATCGGACGGGTCTTCTCCGCCGGCGCCAAGCTCGCCGCCACGGCGGGCCGCAGCCGCGTCTGGACGGCAGCGGCCCAGTACGTACGCGGGTGGAATCCGGCTATGAGCTCGGCCGCGCGGCGCGCGCTGGTCATCGAGATGGTCGGTGCGCGTGCCGGGGCGACCGGGGCTGCCGCCGCGCCCCGCGTGGGACTCGGAGGCGCGTTCAGGGGTCTGGGCACCTCCTTCGTCGACGACCTCGGCACGATCCGGAGCAACTGGAGTGACCTGTTCAAGGTCGGCGACAACGTCTCGGCGGTACGGGACGCCTACCGCGCCGGTGGCGCGCGCGGCCTCGCGAGCATGTACGTGGGTCCCGGAATGGTCGACGAGCTCTCCCGGATCAAGAACATCGATCCGACGGACCTGAGCTTCATCGGTACGCCCGACGCCTTCAAGCAGGCCATGTCGTACAACTCGTGGGCGCTCGGGGCGACCGGCACCGGGGCCACCTCGGACACCAACAGCTTCGTCGGGCTCTTCGAGAGCAACGACATCGATGTGACCGGCCCCGACGCCTCGCTGGCGGGGAGGTAGCCGCCGATGAACACCCCTCAGACGGCCGCTGCCGCCGACTGGCGCGAGTGCCGCGTCACGCTGCCCGCCCCGCACAACTGGCTCGTACTCGACCTCACCACCGAGCGGCCCGAGGAGTGGGCGCGGGCCGCGGCCGACGAGCACTTCTCGGCCGACGACGCCCCCACCGACTGGCGCGAGGCGTTCACCGAGGACGTGCTCTGGTACTGGGCCGTCGCCGCCCGGCAGAAGGCGCTCTGCGCGGCGGTCCTCGCGCCGCAGGACGGTGGCGTGGCCGCGTTCTACTGCGTACGGGAACTGGGGGGCGTCCCGGCCGAGTCGCTGCGTCTGGATGTGCTGCGCGCGGAGGCCGAGGCCGCCGAGGGGCCGTTCTTCCGTCCGCCGGAGATCACGGAGGTGGAGCTGCCGCTGGGCGCCGCGCTGCGCGTGCACCGGCTGGAACCCACGGATCCCGAGGCCGACAGCGGCAATGTGCTGGAAGGTGTGGCGCACTACGTCCTGCCGCGGGAGTACCCCACCGCGCTGGAGTGCCGGCTTCTCTGGGGAGCGCTGGGGCTCGGCGAGGAGCTGGGGAAGATGGCCGACGAGCTGGCGGACTCAGTCCGACTTGCCTGATTCGCCGCCCTTGTCCAGAGAAGTGCCGCGAGAGGTGCCGCCAGAGCTGGGGAGCAGCCCTCCCACGCCTCCCAGCCCGAACCGTTCCCACGGGACGAGCGCCAGCGGCATCCAGCTGAAGCCGACGACGAAGAAGCTCACCAGGGTCGTCGGTCCCTTGGGGAGGATCCAGCCGAGCTGGGCGGCAAGCAGCGAGACGACGACCAGGTAGACGCTGAACAGAACAAGGGCGAGCGCCTTGAGCAGGGCCTCGCCCGGTCCGAGCCTGGGCTTCTCCTCGGTCCCCCGGACCGCCGCCAAGAGGAGCAGGGGCAGCATCAGACCCAGCAGGCCGCCCATGCCGATACCGCCGATACCCATGGCATTGCGGCCGTCGTCAGGGATCGCCGACGACAGGAACGAGTCGTCGGCCAGGCCGATGGTCAGGGCCACGCCCGCAAAGGCGCCGAGCGTCATGGTCGCCAGGACGAGCAGCAGCCCCGCACCGAATGCGATGTTCCCTGCCGCCGACCGCCCAGGACTCTGCGCCCGGGGCTCCCCGGCCCCTGATCCAACAGACATGGACTCTCCCATTCCTCACGGGGTCCGGACGAGGATAGCTGGCCGGGGTGGCCACGAGCAGGTGGGCAGTGGTTCAGATCCCGAGGAGCGGGACCGGCCAGGCTCGACACGCTTGAGCGAAGGGCTGCCTCTCACGAAGCCGCGCCGAGCGACCTCCCGACGCCATGCCTTCTCCCTCGCTCACGACCTCTTGTGGGCGCCTGGTGCCATGGGAAGCCCGAATTCATTCGGAGCCTTCTGCATCTGCAGCAAGGGGAGTAAGACTCATCGCCTGAACCACCTCTTCGACCAGCCGCACGATCTCCTCCGTACGCGCGATCGCCTCCCACTCGACAGTAACGACGACGAGGTTCTCCATATCGGGTGGGTAGACGACGTACTTGACGAATGCGGCGCGCTTCCGACGAAGCCCGAACATGCGCTTCACCCGCATCGTCGCCTGCACACGCATCGCGGGCCCGGCCGGCAGCTCGGGATGCGTCACCTCGGGCTCGCCTGTGATGTCGGCGTTCGACCAGTCCAGCACGAGCGGCAGGACCGCGTCCGGGCTCGGGCGGAGCACGCCTTCCTCCCCGTACGAGTCGATCTCGAGGTTGGCGAGGCGCCTTCCGGTTTCGGAGTAGTACCGCGCCTCAATGATCGGATCGTCATCGGTCCGGGGGCTCTCGTCCGTCACGTCGACCCAACCGGGTGGGAATTCGACGGAACAATCGAACATGTCTCCGTCCGATGAGGTCATCTCATTCCTCTCAGCCAAGGAGTGACTCGGGGCTTTGCCCGAGGAGGTTGGAACCACAAGGAGTCCGCGGGCGGAGGCTCTCAGGACTCGACGGCCAGAGTCTTCACGATGCTGTCCGCGGCCTCTTCCATTTCGTCCCCGATGCCTGGTACAGCCCACGACACCAGGAGGACAAGCGCGCTCTCGGTGCCGGTCGGAAGCACCCCGTAGGTGACCGTCTCCAGAAGGACACCCGGTTGTCCGGCCGTGTCGGCACGTGCGGCGAAGTTCTGTCGGATGCGTACCGCCGGCCCGACCGTCAGCTCGGTCCGAAGAACCTGCGGAGCCCCGAAGTCATCGACGCTGAAGGTCTCCGTCAACCAGTCCAGAGTGATCTCGGGGACCGACGCGTCGGAACGGATGAGGTCGAGCTCCAGAATTCCCAGTGCGGCGTCAAATCCGTCGGGGTAGAGCGCAAAGGCGAAGAAAGGCTCTCGTTCCCGGCTGTCCGCCGCTCTGGCGCGAAGGTCGCTGCGTACCGCTTCCTGATCGAGTTCGTATCCCGCCGCCCTGCCTCTGTCGACGATTCCTTTCGCCGCCCCCGTTGCCCAGCCCAGGACATCGTCTTCCGGCTCGACGGGAAGGGGGATCCAGTCCAGTGGGCAGGAAATCCCATATGTGAGGATGGAACTCACCTCACTGATCCTTCCAAGTGAGTGATCCGGCGACCGCGTCGAAGAGTTCGACCATGGCATCGGCGATCTGGACGAGCGGCGTGGAGAACGTCAGCAGCAAGTGCATGTCGCTGCGAGGAACGCGCAGTTGGTAGTCCAACGTCACTGACGGCAGCGCGGATCCCTCGTCCTCGCGTGCCGTGGCGCCCGCGCGCATGTCCGGCGCATCCGGATCGACGCGCATCCGCAGGGCCGTGCCCGCAGCGAGTTCGGTGATCGAAACGGTGCGCCCGCCACCGCCCTCGGCTTCGATGCTCTCGGCCAGATTGTGCAGGGACGGAAGCGCGGCTCCGGGCTGCCGTGGAGGAACCAGAGTGATCAGCAAGGAGGCTGGGATCGTGAGCGAACCGGCCTGCTGGAGGCTGAGGTAGAGCTCGATGCCTCCCTGGTCGAAGGCGTTTGCAGCACGTTCGATCAGCTCCTGCCGGACCAGACGACGCAGGCGGGGCTCGTTGTCGATCCCGCTGAACCGACGACTCAACAGAGCGTCGACGGACTGTTCTCTGCGCTCGGGTTCGAGGTCGATCCGGAACCAGCCGTCCGGCAGTAGCAGTCGGTAGTCGGAGGGAGGTGGCTGCGTTTGCGCCTCGTCCAGTGAGGTGGTCACGGTGACTCCGGTGCGGCAGGGCGGTCGAGCTTGAGACGACTGGTCAGGTGATGGTGAACGACCGGCGCGAGTGAGGCGATCACCGTCAAAGCAGCGAGGACGCCTGCCACTTGTGCGGGAGCGTGGTCCGAGGCGAGACCGGGCAGGAGGAGCAGGCTGAAGACCGGAACCACGATCGGCTCGCCGCCTCCGATCACGGACGAGTGCCAACTCGTCTGCCTGCGTGCCTCCTTCGCGGGCACCGGTGACATCTTCCTGGCGTCCGCCGCAAGTTCGTGATGCTGCCACCAGGGATCCGCCTGCTGAACGCTCCGCGCCTTCTCGTCCGAGACAGGTACGGCGAGTGTGCTGACCAGCTGCGACCAGGTTCCGGATCCTTCCGGACCACCGAACCACCATCGCCAGGGAAGGAGAGCTCGCGCCTCGTTCGCGCCATCCCTGAACTCGACGCCGAGAACGGCGCCTGATGCCGGGTCCGTCAGACGTACGAGCCGGGTCACTCCACAGCTTCCACCCCGCGGGATCCAGCGCTCCTCGCCGAGCGTGTTGGTCAGTACGACATCCCTTGGCATGACGCGTACGGCCGCTGTGGCACGGAACCGACGGGGCGCGTCTGCCCCTGCCTCCGGTGCCGGCACGACGACCTCCGCATGCGCGAGCGAGGTGTCGCGGCGGGCGCGGGACCACAGCAGAAGGCGCACGGCAAGGTCCGCGCCGGGTACGAGGAACAGCCCGGTCGCCGCCGCCAGGGCCGTCCACTCGTTGCCGTTGCCCGTCATGGGAACCACGAGGAAGAAGACGAACCAGACGAGAATTCCGAGCCCTCGCGCCCAGTTGTGCCAGGCCGGAAGGTCCCGGTGAACCGCCCGGTCGGACGCGCCGGACGCGTCGCCCTCAGGGTGTTCTTGTGACCCCGCGCTCTCCTCCAGCGAAATCCCGATGTCGGTCACGAGTCGACGTAGCCCGGTCCGGTCGAGGCATTCCGACGGACTCAGGGACATCAGGCCAACGAGACCCGCTTCGGGAAGCCACTCGGCCAACGGGACCCGCAGAATCGTCCTTCCGTCGCCGCCTTTGAAGGCCACAACGCCCCATCGGTCGGCGAAGCTGCCCTTGGCCTGCGTCTGTCGGTCGGGCGGCGGAACGAAAACCGCGCGGACAATCCCGTCGTCCCCGCACGGGTATCGGCGTTCGCGCATGCGCCGATCCCGGAGGATCAGATCTTTTCCGTCCCGGTAGAGACGCGCGTGCCGCGCGATGTCGACGGCATGGCGGCGTGTCCCCCTCGGCCGCAAGGCGGGTTCCGGAAGCGCTGTTCCGGGGTCAGATCCACTACCCATTGCTCGTTGTCCAGGTGTCCTTGATTCCCGTGGCCGACCACAGCCCGTCTCCCAGATCGACGCCGATCGCGTCTCCGAGCGGAGCTGTCAGCTTCCCCTTGTCCGCGGCGTCGAGGAACGTCGCTGTGGCAGTCGTACCCTGCCAGATGTGCGTCTGGGTCTTGAAGACGTCCATCGCGGCCGTGACCTCGTCGGCATTACGAATTTCCGGGGCGATTTCATCGATCTGTCGGGAAAGGTCGTCAAGTCCGCTGTCGCCGACCTTGAAAGCGGATCCCGACCATGCATCGCCGCTACGCAGCTGTGAAATGTTGCTGGGCCTCAAATCCTTGGCCCCCTTGAACCCGTCCACCATTTCTTTTCCGATGGCTTTGGGACTGAATGCTTCCCCCAGGCGGCCTGCGCCCGGGAACCATCCCTTGGGGGCAGTGGCGATCGCCTCGGCTCCGGCTTTGCCGCGCAGAGCGCCGCCACTCAGCCGGTTGGCCTGGTTCCATGCCTTCTGCTCTGCCTTCTTGAAGGCCGCACTGCCCTTTTTGGCCGTCACGCGCGACATTGCCTGTTTGTAGGCGGCCGTGCGAGCCGCTCCCTTGGCCCCTTGCATGGCCCCCTTGGCTCCGGCCATGGCGCCGCGGCCAATGCCCAGAGTGGCAAGCCCTACGACGTCCATTGCCACATCGAACCAGCTGCCCTCACCGGCGAGGGCCAACAGGACGTGCCCCACCAGGGAAACAAGCGTGGCGCCCAGTGCGATGGCTCCCAGCACCCCGGCCAGCGCCTGTCCGACGATGGGAATCCAACCGACCAGCAAGGACAAGGTTCCGCAGATGGTGGCGATCCAGCCCATGGCCTCGACCAAGACCTTGATCCACCCGGCGTTGTCGTGCACCCAGTCCTTGAACTTGTCCCAGCCGTCGTCCTTCAGGCCGTCATGGTCGATGGCGTGCCGGATGGTCTTCCGTGCCGCTTCGGCCGCCGCGTCACGGACGTCCTTTGCGGCCTCCAAGTCCTTCTTCGCCCGTTCCATCGCCGAAGTAGCCGCCTCCTGGCGCTTCTCCAGCTTCTTTCGGTCGGGGTCGTCGGACGCTGCGCCCTTGGGAAGGTTGTCGATGGCGCCGGTGCTCGACTTCTGCTCCGACTCCGCGTCCTGCGCGTCGCGGAGCGCCTTGTCCGCCATCTTCTGCGCTCGGTGCAGCTCCGATGCGTACTCCTTCGAGGCGCCCCCCTCGATCACCTTTTCGCCGAGGGCATCAGCCGCGGCGTCATAGCGCTTGAACGCCTTGCGCAGCTTCCCTTCCGCCTCTTCCGCCTCTTTGCGGAACTCGTCGGCCGCCTTGCTCTTCCAGGCATCGACGCCCGACAGGGCCTTGATCTCGTCCGCCTGCTTCTTGATGGAGTCCGCGGTCTTCCGCAGGTCGCGGCCGAGCTTGGCGACCTCCTCAGGATCGCCGGGGACCGGGTCCGATGCCTCACCGATCGCCGACCATTCGTCGGCTCTGGGGCGCGTCACTTCGACCCGCCCTTGGAGGTGGACTTCTTCGGGTCCGTGCCCCGCAGAGCCTCGGCGAGCTGATGATCGATTTCCTCGTACCCCTTGGCGGCCTGGGATAGAACCGTGGACAGCTTCTTCAGCTCATCCGTCAGGCGCTCTCGGTGGATCTTCCAGTTGTCGCCGAAGTCGTCGAATGTATCGATAAGGCCTTTGTCGCCCAACGTATCGACCGTGAGCCCTTCGGCCGGATTCGCGTTACGTGTGAACTCGCCGTGAATCCTGGAGAGTGACCTGGCGCTCTCCTTGATGCGCGTGAGGTCGACTTGCTGATCCGACACGACTCCCCTGCCTGCGGTCCGGTCTCCGACAACGGAAATGGTGTGGCGGCCTGATCAGCCGCCACACCATCCCCAGGCGGCCCGGGCCCCCGAAGGCGACCTCGACCACCCAAGAGCCACTTCAGCCCTTGACACCCTTGGCCAGCTCATCATCCAGGTCCTGGTACGCCTTCGCGGCGCTGGTCAGGAACTTGGACATGCCGGTCAGGCCCTCGATCGTGTCCTTCGCGCCCTTCTTGAACTCGGTGAAGGAGTCCTCGAAGGCCTGCGAGCCCTTGCGGGTGGTGTAACCGTCCTTGACGAGGCCCTGGATGTAGCGCTCAAGGGCGTCGAGCTTCTCGTCGATCTTGTCCTTGGCGTCGGTCAGCTTGGTAGCCGCCTTGTGCATCTCGTCATAAGTGATATCTGCGTCTTTGCCGCCGGCCATGTGGCGTCCTCCATAACAACTCGACTTGCCGCAGGGCCAACCCCCGTGGCTCCCGTTGCGGATGATGCGATCGTCCGCCGAGTCTGCAGCTTACGCAGGACGCTTGCAGCCGCACACCCCGGATCCTTCAAGAGCCTTCAGGGAACCAGCACATACGCCGTTGCCTGTGGGAAGGGTGGAGCGGATATCGTCACTGGGCAGCAACTGGGCAGCAGGAGAGCAGTCAACGGGGAGGACGATCGTGCGCCTGACTCTGACCGTCGTCGATCCACTGGGCGGCGCCAACGCCGACGTGGTGCTCGACGCGGATCCCGAGTCCTCGGTCGGGGACATCGCGAAAGAGCTGGCCGCACACGTCGGCTACAGCGGCGGGGCACAGATCATCCCCATCGGGCACCATGGACAGCACGGACAGCAGGCGGGCAGCGGCGGAGCGCCCCTCGCCTATGTCGACGGCCATCCCGTCGACCCGGCCTCCACCATCGGCACCTCACCCCTGCGCGAAGGCGCCGTCGTCAGCCTGCACGACCCCGCCGGCTGCCTGCCCGGCGACCCGACCGGCCTGGTCGAGCGGCGCGTGGCGAGCGGGCCCGCGGCCGGCGCCGTGCACCGGCTCGGCATCGGGCGGTACGACATCGGCAGCGGCCCCGCCTCCTACGTACGGATCGACGATCCGGAGCTTCCCGCCCGCGCGCTGACGTTGTCAGTTGCAACGGACGGAACCTGTCAGGTCGTCGCACACGGGGACGACCAGAACAACAGGGATGACAAGGACGACAAGGACAAGGACGGCGTCACCCTCGACGGTGAGCCCCTCGACGGCAAGGACTGGCCCCTCGGTGCCCAGGTCGCCGTCGGCAACACCCTCCTCGAACTCGACCGCTACTCCGCGCCCAACGCCGCGCTCAAGTGGTCCGACGACGGGGCCGGGCTGGACTACAACCGGCCGCCCCGCCTTCAGCCCCCGGAGCGCCAGACGCGGTTCAAGCTGCCCGCCCCGCCGCGCGACTTCGAGGCCCGGCCGCTGCCCTGGCTGATGGCCCTGACCCCGCTGGTCGGCGCGGTCGTGGCCGTGATGATCTTCGGGCGCTGGTACTACCTGATCATGGCTCTGCTGAGCCCGCTGATCCTCTTCGGCAACTACTTCATGGACAAGAAGCACGGGCGCAAGTCCCATGCGAAGCAGGTCAAGGAGTACAAGGAGCACAAGGAGCGGATCGAGAAGGACGCTCAGGACGCCCTGATAGCCGAGCGGCTCGACCGGCGGCTCGCCGTGCCCGATCCCGCCTCCGTGCTGTCCATGAGCACCGGGCCCCGTACGCGGCTGTGGGAGCGGCGGCGTACCGACGCCGACCATCTCGTACTCCGGGTCGGCACAGGGCAGTTGCCCTCCGAGGTCGTGCTCGACGACCCCGAGCAGGACGACCACAAGCGCGAGGTCACCTGGAAGATCCAGGACGCCCCGGTGGCGCTGCCGCTGCGCGAGCGCGGTGTCGTGGGGATTGCCGGGCCCGGTGACTCGGCGCAGGCCATCGGCCGATGGATCGTCGCCCAGAGCGCCGTACTGCACAGTCCGCTCGACGTGCAGTTCTACGTCCTCACCGAGAACAGCGCCCGGACCACCTGGGACTGGGTCCGCTGGCTGCCGCACTCGCGCCCCTCCGGCGCCCAGGACGCCAACGTCCTGATCGGTACGGACGCCGAGACCGTCGGCGCCCGTATCGGCGAACTCACCCAGCTCCTCGACGCCCGCCAGAAGGCCGCCAAGGAGAACGGGCGCCAGACCAACTTCACCGACCCGGACATCGTGGTTGTCTGGGACGGTTCGCGGCGGCTTCGGTCCATGCCCGGCGTCGTACGGCTGCTGCGCGAAGGTCCCGGCGTCAGCATGTACGCGATCTGCCTCGACGCCGAGGAACGGTTCCTGCCCGGCGAGTGCCAGGCCATCGTCATCGCCGAGCCGAAGCCCGAGGAGCACATCACCTCGGTCACGGCGTCCCGGGAACCGGCGGCCCAGGGCAGCGGCTTCCCCTCCTTCCATGCCTGGCACACCGCCGAGCCCGACGACCGGCAGACCGGCGAGCAGAAGCCGCTCGAACTGCGGCTGCGCGTCGAGCAGACGGGCACGGCCCGGGTCAAGAACGTACGGCCGGACTTCGTGTCGGCGGCCTGGTGCGCCCGCCTCTCCCGGTCCCTCTCCCCCATCCGCGACATCAGCGGCGAGACCGAGGACTCGGCGCTGCCCGGCTCCAGCCGGCTGCTCGACGTGCTCCAGCTTGAGCCGCCGACGAGCGACGCGATCTCCGCCCGCTGGCGCATGGGCGGGCAGTCGACGATGGCGGTCGTCGGTGAGTCGTACGACGGGGCGTTCGGCATCGACATCCGGCGGGACGGGCCGCACGGTCTGATCGCCGGTACGACCGGTTCCGGTAAGTCGGAGCTGCTGCAGACCATCGTGGCCGCGCTGGCCGTCGCGAACACACCCGAGAACATGACGTTCGTGCTGGTCGACTACAAGGGTGGCGCGGCCTTCAAGGACTGTGTGAACCTGCCGCACACCGTCGGCATGGTCACCGACCTCGACGCGCACCTCGTCGAGCGGGCCCTGGAGTCGCTCGGCGCCGAGCTGCACCGGCGCGAGCACATCCTGGCCGCCGCCGACGCCAAGGACATCGAGGACTACCAGGATCTCGTACGGCGCGATCCCTCGAACCGGCCGCTGCCCCGACTCCTCATCGTCATCGACGAGTTCGCCTCGATGGTGCGTGACCTGCCCGACTTCGTGACGGGTCTGGTCAACATCGCCCAGCGAGGCCGTTCGCTCGGTATCCACCTGCTGCTCGCGACCCAGCGGCCGAGTGGTGTCGTGTCGCCCGAGATCCGGGCCAACACCAACCTCCGTATCGCGCTGCGGGTGACGGACGGCGGCGAGTCGAGCGACGTCATCGACTCGCCCGAGGCCGGGCACATCTCCAAGAGCACACCCGGTCGCGCGTACGTCCGGCTCGGGCACGCCTCGCTCGTACCGTTCCAGTCCGGCCGCGTGGGCGGTCGGCGGCCCGGGGCCGCCGACCCGACCGTGCTCGCGCCCTGGGCCGGGCCGCTGGCCTGGGAGGACCTGGGCCGTGCCGCGCTCGTCAAGCCCAAGGCCGAGGCGCGCGAGGAGGAGGAGATCACCGACCTGAAGGTGCTCGTGGACGCGATCCGCGACGCCAACGGGGCGCTCGGCATCCCCTCCCAGCACAGCCCGTGGCTGCCCGCGCTCTCCGAGACGCTGCTGCTGGACGAGGTCGAGATGCCCGCGGTCGCCGCGCTGTCGGCGGGCAAGCTGCCGCCGGCCCCGTTCGGTGTCGAGGACCTGCCCGCCGACCAGGCCCGCCGGCCGGTCGTCGTCGACTTCTCCACCTTCGGGCACCTCATCGTGGGCGGTGCGCCTCGCAGTGGCCGTTCGCAGATCCTGCGCACGCTCGCCGGTTCGATCGCCCGCACGCACTCCTCGTCGGACGTGCACCTGTACGGCATCGACTGCGGCAACGGCGCCCTCAACGCGCTGACGCGGCTGCCGCACTGCGGTGCCGTCGTCGCGCGCAACCAGACGGAGCGGGCCGTACGGCTGGTCACGCGCCTCAAGGGCGAGTTGACGAGGCGTCAGGACCTGTTGTCCGACAAGGGGTTTGCCGACATCGGGGAGCAGCGGGCGTCCGTCACCGAGGAGGAGCGGCTGCCGCACATCGTCGTACTGCTCGACCGGTGGGAGGGCTGGCTGCCGACGCTCGGCGAGTACAACCACGGTGAACTCACGGACGAGTTGCAGACGATGATGCGCGAGGGCGCGAGCGTCGGCATCCACCTCGTCGTCACGGGCGACCGGCAGGTGCTGCTCGGCCGGATGGCCTCGCTCACCGAGGAGAAGTACGGTCTGCGTCTCGCCGACAAGTCCGACTTCTCGATGCTCGGCATCAACGCGCGCAAGGTGCCGGAGGAGATCCCGCCCGGGCGCGGCTTCAAGAACGAGACGGCGATCGAGACGCAGTTCGCGCTGCTCTCCGACGACCTGACCGGTCAGGGTCAGGCGGCGGCGCTCGCCGCGATCGGCGAGGCGGCCGCGGCGCGCGACGCCGAAGTCCCGCGCGCCCGGCGCCCGTTCCGGGTGGACTCCCTGCCCTCCCGCATCGGTTTCGCGGAGGCCTGGGAGATGCGGGACCCGGCGGTCGCGCAGTCCAAGCTGTGGGGTCTGGCAGGCATCGGCGGCGACGACATCATGGCCTTCGGCCCGGACCTCTCGCAGGGCGTGCCGACGTTCGTCGTCGCGGGTCCGGCGAAGTCCGGCCGCAGCACGGCCCTGTTGAACCTCGCCCGCTCGTACCTCCTCCAGGGCGTACGCCTCGTCATCGCGGCCCCGCGCCCGTCGCCGCTGCGTGAACTCGACGGCCAGGACGGCGTGTTGAAGGTATTCACCGACGACGACATCGAGAGCGACGACTTCAACGAGGCGATCGAGTCGGCGTCCCCCGAGGAGCCCATCGTGGTCGTCGTCGACGACGGCGAGGTCCTGGAGGACGCGGACTGCGAGCGCGAGCTGAAGCGTCTCGTCCAGCGCGGCGCCGACCGCGGCCTCGCGCTCGTCATCGGCGGTGACGAGGAAGAGGTCTGCAGCGGCTTCTCCGGCTGGCAGGTCGAGGCCAAGAAGGGCCGTCGAGGCCTCCTCCTCTCCCCCCAGGACTCCGGCGCCGGCGAACTGATCGGCATCCGCACCACCCGCAGCATGGTCGGCGGCCCCATCACCCCGGGCAAGGGAATGCTCCACCTGGGCAACGGGGACCCGCTCACGGTCACCGTGCCGCTGTGACACCCGGGAGGGCCGCATGAGCGGGTCGGCGAAGCCCAAGCGGCGGAAGGCTGCGGCGAGCAGCCTGCGGTACGAGCCGGTGCGGGGCCGGGTGCCGGTGTCGCCGCCGGACGGACGAGAGGTGCGAGGGCGGAAGGTGTCGTGGGGCTCGGTGCTGCGCTGGGCGCTCATCGTCGCCCTCGTCACCGCGATCGGTGCTCTCACCTTTGTCGAGAGGGCCTGGGGCCACGGGATCTGGGGCGACGTCGCTCCCGCCTGGCCCGGCGGGCCGTACGGGCTGGCGGCGACCACCGGCGTCCTCGTACCGCTCGTGGTGGCCCATCTCGTCGTGACGCTCACGCGTGTGAAGTGGCCGCAGGACAAGGCCGGTTCGCTCGGCTGGATCGGTGCGTCGCTGCCCGGTGCGGCTCTGACGGCGCTGCTTCTCGTCGTGGCCTTCGCTGCGAAGAAGCCCAGGCGCCTCAGCGGCTTCGGCTGTTACGAAGAGGGCGGCGTCTGCCGGCTCCAGGACGAGTACCCGTACATCTGGGGCGTGGGCTGGGGCGCGGTCCTGGTCACCGCGGCGGTGTTGGCCGGCGGACGTGCCGTGTACCGGCGTCGGGTGGCGGCGGCCGCCGCTGATCCCTCCGCCCGACCCGTCACTTGACCTTCGACATCCGGGCCACCGGATCCCCCGCGTCCGCGTTGTCCGTCTCGTAGCGGAGGTCGTCGCCTGTCGGGATCAGGCGGACCTCGTGGCGGCCGGTCGTGCACTCGGAGGTGGTGGAGGGCTTGGAGATGCTGGTGGCGATCAGTTGCTTGGGGGTGACCTTCTTGAGGATGAGGTCGGTGTCGCAGGTGCCGCCGATGAGGTCGGTCTGGCGGAAGGTGCCGAGCTGGTCGCCCACCTCTGCCTGGCGGACGGTGACGCGGAACGTGCCCATGGGGAGCTTGCCGTCGAGGGCGAAGCCGTCGCCCTCCCAGGTGCCGAGGTAGGAGCTGGGGACGGCGGAGAGGTCACTGCCGTCCTTGCCGGAGGCGCTCGGGGTGGCCGCGGGCTGGGAGTTGGCCGGGCCGCCCGCGTCGCTGCCGCTGTCGTTGTCCCCGCCCGGCAGCAGGTCACCCACGAACACCCCGCCGATCACCACCGCCGCCAGCGCTCCCGCCACCGCGAGCGCCACCGTGCAACTCAGCTTGCGGCCACGGCCGTTCGCCGTCGGTACGGAGGTCGCGGCCACGCTGACGGACACCTTCCCCGGGGAGGTGTCCGGGCCTGCCGCCGCGTCGCGTGGTTCCGGGACGTGGGTCGGGGGGCCGGACAGATGCCCCTGCGGTGCGTGCGGCGGCGTATGGGGTGCGTAGGGCGCGTACGACGGGTCCGGGGGGCCGAACACTCCGGCGGGGGGCGCGGAGTCGGCCGGGGTCGGCGTCGCCCGGGACCCATCCGCCACCGCCGCTCGGGGACCCTCCGCCGGCGCCGAACCGTTGGAGTCGCCCACCGAAGGGCTGCTGAAGCCCACCACCCCCGACGGCGTCACGTCCGCCGCCTCCAGGTTCAGGAGCTGGACCGCGCTGCGGCTGACCTGTTCCACCAGTGGTCCCGGCAGCCATCCCGCCGTCACCAGCCGCGCCGCGCCCTCCGCGGCGAGGCGGGAGGCGAGGGCGGCCGGGGTGGGGCGGGCGGGCGGGTCCTTCGAGGGGCAGTCGGCCACCACGTCCCTCAAGTCGCCCGACAGCGCGCCCAGTTCGGGCTCCTCGTGGACCACCTTGTAGAGGAGCGCGGCCGAGGAGTCGCCGGGGAACGGGGACGATCCCGTCGCCGCGTACGCCAGTACCGCACCCAGCGAGAAGACGTCCGCCGCTCCCGTGACCCCCTTGCCGAGGATCTGCTCGGGCGACATGTAGCCGGGCGAGCCGACGGAGACGCCGGTCGAGGTCAGGGAGGCCGTGCCGTCCGTCGCGCGGGCGATGCCGAAGTCGATGAGGAGGGGGCCGTCGAGGGTCAGCAGGACGTTCGACGGCTTGACGTCGCGATGGACGAGGTCCAGGCCGTGCACCGCCGACAGCGCCTCCGCGAGTCCGGCGCCGAGGACCCGTACGGAATGCTCCGGGAGCGGGCCCGAGTCGGCGACCGCGGCGGCGAGGGACGGACCCGCGGCGTAGGCCGTGGCGACCCACGGGACCGGCGCGTCCGGGCCGGCGTCCAGCACGGGTGCCGTGTACGCGCCGCCCACCCGCCGCGCCGCCTCCACCTCCCGGCGGAAACGGGCCCGGAACTCCTCGTCGAGCGCGAAGTGCGGGTGCACGATCTTGACCGCGACGGTACGGCCGCCCGCGCTGCGGCCCAGATAGACACGGCCCATTCCGCCCGAGCCGAGCCGGCCCAGCAGCCGGTAGGGCCCCACGACGGTGGGTTCATCGACTCCGAGCGGTTGCATGGTGCCCGCACCTCCCCCGTGTTCCATTACCCCGTCCACCCCGTCCCCACAGGTGCCGCACCGTCCCGCCGTGCAGCCCTGTCCAGCAGGGTAATGCCGTGCCGTACGCGGGTGACCTTCCCTACGGCTGCAGCAGATCCACCTTCACGTCCGCCGCGAACCCGGTCGTCGGTCCCACCCGCCGCGCGAACTCGGTGACCGCTTCCAGCTGCGGCCCCCCGAAGCGGAAGTCGAGGGTCGTGAAGTAGCGCTCCAGGACGCTCTCGTCGAAGGCCTCCCAGCGGGCCGCCTGCTCGGCGACCTTGCCGACCTCCTCCAGGGAGAGGTCCCGGGAGGAGAGGAAGGCCTCGTGGACCTGGCGCGTGAGGACGGGCTCGCGCTCCAGGTACTCGCGCCGGGCCGCCCAGACCGCGAAGACGAACGGCAGCCCCGTCCACTCCTTCCACAGCGTGCCCAGGTCGTGCACCTGAAGGCCGTAGCGCGGGCCGTCGAGGAGGTTCGCGCGCAGGGCGGCGTCGCCGATCAGCACCGCCGCGTCGGCCTCCTGCATCATCAGGCTGAGGTCGGGCGGGCACGTGTAATAGGACGGCGTGACGCCGTACCGCTCCGCCAGCAGGAGCTGCGCGAGACGTACGGACGTACGGGAGGTCGAGCCGAGGGCGACCCGGGCTCCGTCGAGCTGGTCCAGCGGGACCTGGGAGACGAGTACGCAGGACATCACCGGGCCGTCGCAGCCGACCGCGATGTCGGGGAAGGCGACCAGTTCGTCGGCGTGCCTGAGGAACTCGACGAGGGTGATCGGGCCGATGTCGAGTTCGCCCCGCACCAGCCGCTCGCTGAGCTTCTCCGGGGTGTCCTTGGTGAGCTCGAAGTCGAGCAGCGTGCCCGTTCTCGCGAGCCCCCAGTAGAGGGGCAGGCAGTTCAGGAACTGGATGTGGCCGACGCGCGGCCTGGATGGGCGGGCGTCGGGACGCCCCTCGGGAGACTCGGGAGAATTGTCCACATCGCGAGGCTAGCGCCCATGGGGTACGGTGCAGGCTTCAGGGTCCCGAGTGGTTCCGAAAGGATCTATCCCGCTCCTGTCAACCCCTGTGACGCCAAGTGATACCGCAACGTCAGCCCATCGGGCGACCCCGCCAAACTTCCGGGTGACGTGATCTTGCCCTCTATTGCTTTCGGCTGCCCTCGTGGGTACGCTCGTCGCAAGTTGCAGTTTGGTTTCCCTTGCAGTACAGAGCCTGCGGAGCATGTGACCGCGGGCTCTCGTCGTTTTCAGACGAATGCAGTTGTTTACAAGCTTTTGTTTACACCTTGCAGGTTCTGGAGCAGGGCAACCCTTTGGGCCCAAGGAGGGCTTATGGCTACCGGAACCGTGAAGTGGTTCAACGCTGAAAAGGGCTTTGGTTTCATTGCCCAGGAAGGCGGCGGCCCGGACGTCTTCGTCCACTACTCCGCGATCAACGCGAGCGGATTCCGCTCTCTCGAAGAGAACCAGGCGGTTACCTTCGACGTGACCCAGGGTCCGAAGGGCCCGCAGGCGGAGAACGTCACCCCCGTCTGATCCTTCGGCCGAGTCTTGGCTCCATGAGCCCAATACTCTGATCCGGAACCGAGTAGAAGTACCCAAGGAGCCCCTACACCGTCAGGTGTCGGGGCTCCTGCCTTTTCTCACCTTTTCTCACGGCTCCTGCCGTTCAGACACTGAGAGAAGCCCGCGCCGCGACCGCGTCCGCCGGGTCCCAGCCCTCGCCCGGTGGGCCCCTGCTCCACTGTCCGGCCGCGGCGCATCACCAGGACCTCGTCCGTGACGTGCTGCACGACGGCCAGGTCGTGGCTGACGAAGACCAGGGCGACCCCGGTGTCCCGGCGGATGTCGTCCAGGAGCCGCAGGATCTGGGCCTGGATCGACACGTCGAGCGCGGCGACCGCCTCGTCCAGGACGAAGGGTAGGGGCGGCGGGGGCGAAGAAACCCGGGCCGGGACCTACTCCGCGTACAGTTCCTCGATCTCCCGGGCGAACTCCCGCGTGACCACGGCCCTGCGGAGCTTCATCGTCGGGGTCAGATGGCCCGCCGTCTCCGTGAAATTCAGGGGGAGCACGGTGAAGCGGCGGATGGACTCGGCCCGGGAGACGAGGCGGTTGGCGTCGTCGACGGCGCGCTGGAGGACGGCGAGGAGATCGGGGTCGGTGACCAGGGTCGCGACCGGGACGTCCGACTTGGCGGTCATGCGGCACCAGTGGGCCATGCCCTCGGCATCGAGGGTCAACAGGGCGGTGATGTAGGGACGGTTGTCGCCGACGACCACGCACTGGCTGATGAGGGGATGGGCGCGGAGCCAGTCCTCCAGCGGCGCGGGTGCCACGTTCTTGCCGCTGGTGGTGACGAGGATGTCCTTCTTGCGGCCGGTGATGGTGAGGTAGCCGTCGTCGTCCAGCTCGCCGAGGTCACCGGTGGCGAACCACCCCTCCTGGTCGGCCGGAACCACCCCGCCCGCCTGCGGGTCCCAGTAGCCGCGGAACACCTGCTCCCCGCTGAGCAGGATCTCGCCGTCCTGGGCGATCCGGACGCGCGTGCCGGGCAGCGGCCAGCCGACCGTGCCGAGGCGCGGCCGGTGCGGGTAGGTGAGGGTCGCGGCGGCCGTCGACTCGGTCAGGCCGTAGCCCTCGAAGACCTGGATGCCCGCGCCGGCGTAGAAGGAGGCGAGGCGGCGCCCGAGCGGGGAGCCGCCGCAGACCACCTGGCGGACCTTCCCGCCGAGGGCCGCGCGGATACGGCGGTAGACGAGCGGATCGTAGAGGGCACGGGCCGCCTTGAGCTTCGCGCCCGGCCCCGGGCCGGTGCCGTGCTGCTGGGCCTCCAGCGCCTCGCCGTAGCCGCGGGCAACGCGGGCCGCCCGGTCGAAGGAGGCGGCTCGGCCCATCTTCTCGGCGGTCGCGCGGCCGGTGTTGTAGACCTTCTCCAGCACGTACGGGATGGCCAGGAGGAAGGTCGGGCTGAAGCCGGCGAGGTCGGCCAGCAGTTCCTCCGTACGGATGCTCGGCGCATGGCCCAGACGGACCCGCGCCCGCATACAGGCGATGGCGACCATCCGGCCGAAGACGTGCGAGAGGGGCAGGTAGAGGAGCGTGGACGCCGGGTCCTTGAAGCTGGACTTGAAGACCGGGTGGAGCAGTTGGACGGCGTTGTCGACCTCGGCGAAGAAGTTGGCGTGAGTCAGCGCGCAGCCCTTGGGCCGGCCCGTGGTGCCCGAGGTGTACATGATCGTCGCGAGCGAGTCGGGGCCGAGGACGCCACGGCGTACCGCGACCTCCTGGTCCGGTACGTCACGCCCCAGCTCGGCGAGGCGCTCGGTGTGCCCCTTCTCGAAGATCCACATGTGGCGGACGTCCGGGAGCCGCTCGCGCTCCGGCCCGAGCGCGGCGGCCTGCGCCACATGCTCGACGGCGATCGCCACCGCACCGGAGTCCTGGAGGATCCAGCGGGTCTGGAAGACGGAAGACGTGGGGTAGACGGGGACGGTGACGAGCCCGGCCGCCCAGGCCGCGAAGTCCAGCAGCGTCCACTCGTACGTCGTACGCGCCATGATCGCGAGCCGGTCGCCGGGCTGCAGCCCCTCCGCGATCAGCCCCTTGGCGACCGCCAGGACCTCGGCCGCGAACTCGGCGGCCGTGACGTCGGTCCAGCGGCCGTCCGCGCCCTTCCGGCTGAGCACCGGGTCGTCGGGCGCCTCCTCCGCGTTGTCGAAGGGGATGTCCGCGAGCGAACCGTGCGTGACGGCGTACACCATCGGGGGCACCGAGACCTCACGCACGACCCCGTCGAGCCGCCTGACCTCGGGTTCAGGGATGACGAGCTCGGGATTGTCGGACGGATCGCGGGACACTGACGGCTCCTAACTCTTGCACTCCCCCCATTACGGACCGGTGAAGTGGCGGGTTCACCTGGGAAAGTGAGGTGCTTCTGTGCGGAAGAGTGAGAGGTTCGTGCACGTTCGGACGCCTGTTCATCTTTTGCCCAACATACCGACGCAACAAGGGCGTTGCCCGCGGATCCGTCGAGTTCGTACCCTTCGGCCCCTCACGTTCGTGCTCTCCGCCCCTTCACGGGCGTTCGAGGATCGCCGTGACGGCCGCCGTCTCGTACACCGTCAGATACGCGAGCGGTGTCAGCCCGCGCACCGACGCCCACTCCTCGCTCGCGAGCAGCACGAGGGCCGCGCCGTCAGTGAGGGGCGTCGAGTTCCCGGCAGTCATGGTCGGGACGGAATTGTCGGGGCTGTCGGGGTTGCTTGGGTCCTTCAGCCCGAACACCGGCTTCAGGGAGGCGAGTTTGCCGACCGTCGAGCCGGGCCGGCGGTTCTGGTCACGGGCCAGCCCCCGGAAGGGCACGACCAGGTCATCGGTCGCGTACGAGCTGTCCGAGCGGGCGAAGGGGACACGGGTGCCGCCGACGACCGCGACGCGACGCGGCTGCGGCGCCCGGAGGGGTTCCCGGATGGGTTCAGGAAGGGGTTCCGGCAGGGGTTCAAGGGGGCTCATCTCGACCTGCTCCTCACCGTGACGTAGGCTTACCTCGGGTAACCTTACTCCAGAGTAAGAATACGACCGAGCTGGGAGTTGGACGATGGCCGACCGCTACCTGAGTCTCACCGGCACCGCCCCCGGCCGGTTCCTGACCCGCCGGCTCGGGCTGCCGCAGCCGGTGCGGTTGCGGCGCTGGAGCGCAGAACAGCCGTCGCTCCATGGGGAGTTGCTGCATCTCACCGCGGGCAAGTCCGATCTGGACCTCGCGCCCGTCCTGGCCAGGTCGGGGCCGCGCTCCGGCGGCGAGGAGCCGCGTTCTGGTGGCGAGAGGCCCGTCGCCGTCGTCCTCGACGCCACCGGTGTCCGTGACATCGACGGGCTGGCCGAGGTCCACGCCGCCCTCCACCCCGTCGTACGGTCGGTCGCCGAGAGCGGGCGGGTCGTGGTGGTCGGCACGCCCCTGGACCCCGCCGACCACCACCAGGCCGCCGTCCAGCAGGCCCTCGAAGGGTTCACACGGTCTCTCGGCAAGGAGATCGGACGCGGACGGACGGTGAATCTCGTACGGCTCTCGGAGGCGGGGGCCGCCGAGTCGACGTTGCGGTTTCTGCTGTCGCCGAGGTCGGCCTATGTCAGTGGGCAGGTGATCGAGGTCGGCGGCCACGGTGGCGGGGACGGTGGCAGTGGTGATGGCGGTGGGCCGGCCGGGGCCGGGGATCCGGAGAAGCCCCTTGCCGGGCGTACCGCGCTCGTCACCGGGGCCGCCCGCGGGATCGGTGAGGCCGTCGCCGCGACGCTGGCGCGGGACGGGGCGCTGGTCGTGTGCCTCGACGTGCCCGCCGCCGGGGGCGATCTCGCCGCCGTCGCCGAGCCGCTCGGCATCACGGCGGACGACGCGGGCGCGCGGATCGCGGACGCGCTGCCCGGCGGGCGGCTCGACGTGCTGGTCCACAACGCGGGGATCACTCGGGACCGGCGGCTGGTCAACATGCCTGCGGATCGGTGGAGTTCGGTGCTCGACGTCAACCTTGCGAGTGTGCTCCGCACGACCGATGCGCTGCTGTCCGCCGGCGCGCTCCGAGCGGGTGGGCGAGTGGTCGCCACCGCGTCCATCGCCGGGATCGCGGGGAACGCCGGGCAGACGAACTATGCCGCGTCCAAGGCGGGGGTTGCGGGTCTTGTGCGGTCGCTTGCGCCCCGGGCGCTCTCGGAACACGGGGTGACGGTGAATGCGGTCGCGCCCGGGTTCATCGAGACGAAGATGACTGCGGCCGTGCCGTTGTTCATTCGTGAGGCGGGGCGGCGGATGAACTCGCTTGCGCAGGGTGGGTTGCCGGCCGATGTCGCCGAGACGACGGCTTGGTTCGCGCATCCGGGGTCGGGGGCTGTGAACGGGCAGGTTGTTCGGGTGTGTGGGCAGAGCCTTTTGGGGGCGTGAGCGCTCCGCTTGGGGCGCCGTTTGAGTCTGCGGGTGCGTTGGGGCTGGTCGCGCCCACGCGGCGGAGCCGCACATTGACACAGCCCCGCGCCCCTAAAAAAATCTCTGCCCAGCCCAGAAGGGGAGTCAGTGTTGGATGACGTGAAGGGGCCCATGCATACCCACGTTCTCGACGGTTCGCCGCGTCTCTGGGCCTTGCTTGCCCGGGGTGCTTTCCTTTCGCCTTTCAAGCGGGCCCGGACGGGAGTCACGGCGCCCCGGACCCGATTGGTTCTCCCGGGGCTTCGCATCGATCTGGGGAAGCTCGCCGCGTATGAGCGGGCCTGTGGATTCGGGGTGGGGGCCGACGAGTTGCCGATTACCTATCCGCACGTTCTCGGATTTCCGTTGGCCATGCGGCTGATGAGCGAGCGGGCCTTTCCGTTGCCGTTGGTCGGGCTGGTGCACACGTCCGTCGGGATCACCCGGCGGAAGGCGACGGCGGCGACCGGGGAGTACGAACTCGCGGTGCATGTCGATGAGTTGGCGCCCCACCGGCGCGGGACCGAGGCCGTCGTCGTGACGGAGATGCGGGCGGGGGGCGAGCTCGTGTGGGAGTCGCGGAGTACGTATCTGGCGCGGCACCGCACCTCGGCGGGGAGCACCGGCGGGCCGGCGGCACCCGAAGAGCGCAAGCCCCTGCCCGTCGTGGCCGAGTGGGCGCTCGCCGGGGATGTGGGGCGGCGGTACGGGGCCGCGTCCGGAGACCGCAACCCGATCCATCTGCACCCCCTCACCGCCCGGCTGTTCGGCTTCCCCCGGGCCATCGCGCACGGCATGTGGACCGTGGCGCGCTGCCTCGCCGAGCACGGGGTGCCTCAAGCGGCCGTCGTCCGGGCGGAGTTCAGGGCGCCGGTGCTTCTGCCGGGGACGGTGTCGTACGGGGCGGAGGGTGCCGCCTTCGAGCTGCGGGGGCCGGGTGGCCGGCTGCACCTGTCCGGAGAGGTCCTCCCCGCGCTCTGACGCGCGCCTCGCCCTAGGTCCTGTCTCCCCGATCTTCGTGGATCAGCGTGCGGCGTCTGGTGCGGTGCATCGGCGCGCGGCCGTATCGC
>NZ_JAPWHT010000529.1:0-6639 GCF_027270795.1 Streptomyces sp. ActVer | reverse complement strand
ATCTGGGTGACGCCGTGCCGCTCGACGCGCTGCAGGATCTCGGCGCCGTCGACCTGTCGGAGCACGATGTGCCGGCCGCCGACGCCCGTGACGCCGTACGGCATGCCCCAGCCGTTCGCGTGGAACATCGGGAGCGTGTGCAGATAGACGTCACGGTCGCTGATCGTGGTGTGCAGCCCGAACACGGTCGAGTTCAGCCACAGATTGCGGTGCGTGAGCTGAACTCCCTTGGGGCGGGCGGTCGTTCCGGACGTGTAGTTGACGCTGGCCGTCGCGCTCTCGTCCGGTGCGGCCCACTCCCGCGGTTCCGTGTCGTGCAGGAAGAGGTCCTCGTCGTCGCCGAGGACGAACTTGTGCTTGACGTCGAGCGTGTCGAGCACGTCCGCGCAGGACGCGTCCGCGTAGACGACCGAGGCGCCCGAGTGCCGGACGATGTAGTCGATCTCCGGCTGGGTCAGCCGGAAGTTCACCGGCACCAGGACGCGCCCCCAGCCGGAGACGCCGAAGAACGAGGTGAGCAGCCGCGCCGAGTTCTGCGAGATCACCGCGACCCTGCCGCCCACGGGTACGTCCAGTTGGTCGAGCTTGGCGGCCTGGGCGCGGGCGAGTGCCGCCAGCTCCCGGTAGGTGGGTTCGCCGAGGCTCGGCCCCGGCTGCTCCGGTTCGTCGACGACGGCGACGCGGTCCGGATAGACGTGGGCCGCACGGTCGAGGAAGTCACGGACGGTCAGCGGGTAGTACACGACAGCACCTCCGGGGTCGGTGATGCATACGTACCTACCCCGGCGTTGCGCAATGCCACCAGCGGCCACTACTGTCCAAAGTGCCTAATCAATTAGTTACCTAAGAGGTGGCAGATGAATCCCTTCCGCAAGGCGGTGGAGGACGGCGACCACGCGGCCGTCGTCGACCTGCTCGCCGAGGACGTCGTGTTCACCAGCCCCGTGGTGTTCAAGCCGTACGCCGGAAAGCCGATCACCGCGGCGATCCTGGGCGCGGTCATCGAGGTCTTCGAGGACTTCCACTACATCCGCGAGATCGAGAACCCGGACGGCCGGGACGTCGTTCTCGTCTTCGAGGCGCGGGTGGGCGACCGCGCGCTCCAGGGCTGCGACATCCTGCACTTCGACGAGGACGGCCACGTCGACGAGCTCACCGTCATGGTCCGCCCGCTGTCGGCGGCGCAGGCGCTCCAGGCCGCGATGGCGGCCCGGTTCGAGGCCGTCGAGAAGCAGGCGTCGGGCGCGTCCTGACCGGCCGGGGTTTAGCCTGATCTCCTGCCACGACCAGGAGACGCACACCCATGACCACCCCCCATTCCGAGACGGTGGACGAACCGGCGGAACTCCGCGCGCCCGCCCGGCGTCCCTCGGTCTGGCGGGGGCAGGGTCCGGCCGTGGTGGCGGTCTCGGTGGGTGGCGCGATCGGGGCCTCGGCGCGCTATGGGGCCTCGCTCCTGTGGCCCACGCACACGGGCGGCTTCCCGTGGACCACGTTCTGGGTCAACGTCGTCGGATGTTTCGTGATCGGCGCCTTCATGGTCGTGATCACCGAGGTGTGGGCGGCCCACCGGCTGGTACGCCCGTTCCTCGGCACCGGAGTGCTCGGCGGCTTCACCACCTTCTCGACGTACGCCGTCGACATCCAGAGACTTGTCGACACGGGCCACCCCCGCACCGGCCTCGCCTATCTCGCCGCGACCCTGGTGGCGGCGCTCGCGGCGGTCTGGCTCGCGGTGACGGCCGTGCGGCGGGTCCTGGCGTGGCGGCGGCGCCGATGAGCGGCACGGACATGGAGGCGGCGATGACCAGGCTGACGGGCAAGGCCCTGCGGGTGACCGTCTTCATCGGCGAGAACGACACCTGGCACCGCAAGCCGCTGTACTCGCAGATCGTGCACCGCGCACGCGCGGCGGGACTCGCCGGAGCGAGCGTGTTCCGGGGCATCGAGGGCTTCGGCGCGTCCTCGCTGATCCACACCACGCGGCTGCTGTCGCTGAGCGAGGACCTGCCGGTGGCCGTCGTCATCGTGGACACGGAGGAGCGCGTACGCGCCTTCCTGCCCGAGCTCGACGAACTGGTGGGGGAGGGGATGGTGATCCTCGACAGCTGCGAGGTGATCCGTTACGTCGGCCGGGAGGAGCCCGCCGGTGAACCCGGTGACACGGGCGGGAAGGGTAAGAAGTCGTTGTGAACTGGGTGCTGGTGATCGTCGGCGGCATGGTCGGTGCGCCGCTGCGCTATCTCACCGACCGCGCGGTGCAGTCCCGCCACGACACGGTCTTCCCCTGGGGCACCTTCACCGTGAACATCGTCGGCTGTCTGATCCTGGGCACCCTCACCGGCGCGGCCGTGGCCGGAGCGGCCTCCTCGCACCTCCAGCTGCTGCTCGGCACCGGCCTCTGCGGAGCGCTCACCACGTACTCGACGTTCTCGTTCGAGACCCTGCGGCTGACCGAGGACGGGGCCCGTCTCTACGCCGCCGCCAACGTGATCGCGAACGTCGTCGCGGGACTCGGTGCGGCGTTTGCGGGTGTTTCGGTGGCCGAGGCTCTCTGGGCTTAGCCCCTGAGGTCACACCTGGGCGTAGTAGGACTGGCCCCGCCGCGGGTGGCGTACGGCTGCCCGCGCCCCAACCGTCCCCCGCAGTCCCGTCCGCCCACCAGAACTGGATCCCATGAGCGCCATCTCCGTCGGTCAGGCCGTCGTTCTCGGAGCCGTCGAGGGGGTGACCGAGTTCCTCCCCGTCTCCTCCACCGGCCATCTCAAGATCACCGAGGGGCTCATGGGCATCCCCGTCGACGACAACGCCGTCGTCGGCTTCTCCGCCGTCATCCAGGTCGGTGCCATCGCCGCGGTGCTGGTCTACTTCTTCAAGGACATCGTGCGGATCGTCTCGGCCTGGTTCCGGGGCCTGCGGGACCCCGACGAGCGCTACCACCACGACTACAAGTTCGCCTGGTGGGTGATCTGCGCGACGATCCCGATCGTGGCCGTCGGCCTGGCCGCCAAACCGCTGATCGAAGGCCCGCTCGCCTCGCTCTGGGTGGTCGCGGGCTCCCTGATCGTCGGCAGTGTGGTGATGTGGGCGGCGGACCAGATGGGGCGGCACAAGCGCGGCGAGGACGACACCTCGTTCAAGGACGCGATGCTGGTGGGCAGTTCACAGATCCTGGCGCTGCTCTTCCCCGGCTTCTCCCGCTCCGGCGCCACCATGTCCACCGCCCTGATCCTCGACCTCGACCGCGTAGCCGCCACCCGCCTCTCCTTCTTCCTCGGCATCCCGGCCCTCACCGGCGCAGGCCTCTACGAACTCAAGGACGCCCTGGGCGCGGGCACCGGCGCGCTCCCACTGGCCGTGGGGACAGCAGTGTCCTTCCTGGTGGCGTACGCCTCGATCGCGTGGCTGCTGAGGTTCGTGGCGAAGCATTCCTTCAACGCGTTCGTGATCTACCGGATCATCATCGGGTTGTTGCTGTTCGGGCTGCTGGGCGCCGGGGTCCTCTGATCGTCCGGGCGGGCGGGGCCCGCGGGCCCCGTCTCACGCCCCGGGCCAGCCCTTGACAGTCACCTCCCGTTCCCCGCAGGATCACCCCCGTGAACCTGTCAGACAGCCAGACAGCTGGCTCGGTGCCGAGGCGTATCAGCGCCATGGAAGCGGTGCTCGGGCACCTTCGTGGTGCCATTGAGCGCGGTGAGTACGCCGTGGGGGACAAGCTGCCCTCCGAGGCGGAGCTGTGCCGGCGGCTGGAGGTCAGCCGGCCCGTGCTGCGGGAGGCGCTCCGGGCCCTGCAGACGATGGGGCTGACCGTGTCCCGGACCGGCAAGGGCACGTTCGTCCTGTCCAACGGACCCGTCGAGGACCCCACCTTCGGCGACTACGCGGCCAGTGACCTGCTGGAGGTCAGGCGGCACGTCGAGATCCCCGTGGCCGGATACGCGGCCGCACGCCGGACACCCGAGGACCTCGACCACCTGGCCCATCTGCTGGAGCGGATGGAGCGCGAGACCGACACCACCGCGTGGGTGGCCATGGACACGCTCTTCCATCTCGCCGTGGCGCAGGCCGCGCAGAACCCGGTCTTCCGCCGCGTGATCGAGGAGATCCGGGACGCGCTGGCCCGCCAGTCGGCGTTCCTGAACGAACTCGGAGGCCGCCGCGAGCAGTCCAACCGCGAGCACCGCGCCATCGTCGAGGCCCTGATCGACGGCAGCGCACACGACGCGACCGAGGCGATGGCACATCACCTCGACCGCGTCGAGACGACCCTCACCGCGATCGTGCGCTCCGAGCACGCGGACGGCGCGGACACTCCCACGGAAGGCGGACCAGAAGCGTGAGCGAGCAGTCCCTCGAAAAAGAGACAGGGCAGACACGGAAAGCCGCTGTTCACGTCGACGCCGGTGACGCGGGATACAGCAAGTCCCTGAAGTCCCGGCACGTCAACATGATCGCCATCGGCGGCGCCATCGGCACCGGTCTCTTCCTGGGCGCCGGAGGCCGCCTCGCCGAGGCCGGACCCTCGCTCTTCATCGCGTACGCCGTCTGCGGTGTCTTCGCCTTCCTGGTCGTCCGCGCCCTCGGCGAACTCGTCCTGTACCGGCCCTCGTCCGGCGCCTTCGTGTCCTACGCCCGGGAGTTCCTGGGCGAGAAGGGCGCGTACACCGCGGGCTGGATGTACTTCCTGAACTGGGCGACCACCGGCATCGCCGACATCACCGCGGTCGCCACCTACACCCACTACTGGGGCATGTTCTCCGACATCCCGCAGTGGGTGATCGCCCTCATCGCGCTCGCGGTCGTGCTGACCGTGAACCTCATCTCCGTGAAGATCTTCGGCGAGCTGGAGTTCTGGTTCGCGATCATCAAGGTCGGCGCGCTCGTCGCCTTCATGCTGATCGGCATCTTCCTGCTGGTCACCCAGAACCCCGTGGACGGGTCCACCCCCGGCCCCTCCCTGATCACCGACAACGGCGGCCTCTTCCCCAACGGCCTCCTGCCGATGCTGCTGATCGTCCAGGGCGTCGTCTTCGCCTACGCCTCCGTCGAGCTGGTGGGCGTCGCGGCGGGCGAGACCGAGAACCCCGAGAAGATCATGCCGAAGGCCATCAACTCGATCATGTGGCGCGTCGGTGTCTTCTACGTCGGCTCGGTCCTGCTGCTGTCGATGCTGCTGCCCTGGAACAAGTACACCGCCGGAGAGAGCCCGTTCGTCACCGTGCTCTCCAACATCGGCATCCCGGCCGCGGGCGGCGTGATGAACCTCGTCGTGATGACGGCCGCCATGTCCAGCCTCAACTCCGGCCTCTACTCGACCGGCCGCATCCTGCGCTCCATGTCGATGTCCGGCTCGGCGCCGAAGTTCACCTCCGTGATGAGCCGCAGCCAGGTCCCGTACGGCGGAATCCTGCTGACCAGCGGTATCTGTGTACTCGGCGTCGGACTCAACTTCGTCGTCCCCGCCGACGCGTTCGAGATCGTGCTGAACTTCGCGGCGATCGGCATCCTCGCCACCTGGGGCATGATCATGATCTGTCACCTGCAGTTCTGGCGGAAGACCGAGGACGGCGAGCTGGACCGCCCGAGCTACCGCCTCCCGGGCTCGCCCTGGACCGAACTCGTGACCCTCTTCTTCCTCGCCTCCGTACTGGTCCTCATGTACGCGGAGGGAGGAGCGGGCCGCACCACGGTCCTCTGCCTGCCGCTGATCGTGGCCGCCCTGGTCGCCGGCTGGTACGGCGTACGCCGCCGGGTCGAATCGATACGGAAGCCCGAGGTGGACGCATGACCCCCGGAGCCCTCGCCGACTACGGGTGCTCGCTCGCCGCGGCGCCCTCGATCAGGGAACCGCTGCACGCGCCCGTCGCCCATCTCGTACGCGGCGGAGTCATCGAAGGCATCCACTACGGGTCGGTGGTCGTGCTGGCCGCCGACGGCAGCGTGGAACTGCAGATCGGTGACATCGAGGCGGCCTTCTACCCCCGCTCGGCCCTCAAGCCGGTGCAGGCCGTGGCGATGCTGCGGGCCGGGCTGCCGCTCGACGGCGACCTGCTCTCGCTGGCCGCCGCGAGCCACTCGGGCGAGGAGCGTCATCTAGCAGGCACCCGGCGGATCCTGGAGCTCGCCGGACTCGCCGAGGACCATCTGCGCAACGTCACCGACATGCCCTTCGACCCGGTCGTCCGCGAGGACTGGATCCGCGCCGGGCGACTGCCGTCCCGGCTCGCGCAGAACTGCTCGGGCAAGCACGCCGCGATGCTCTACACGGCACATCTGAACGGCTGGTCGCTCGACGACTACCTCGACCCCGCGCATCCGCTCCAGCAGGCGATCGCGGAGATCGTCGAGGACCTGACCGGCCAGGCCATCGCCCGGGTCACGGTCGACGGCTGCGGCGCCCCACTGTTCTCCGTCTCGCTGCACGGGCTCGCCCGCGCCGCCGCCCGGATCACGACGGCGCCGCCCGGCACCCCCGAGGCACGCGTCGCCGGCGCGATGCGCGAGCACGCCGAGGTGGCGTCCGGCACCGGCCGCGACGTCGCCGGGCTGATGCGGGCCGTACCGGGCCTGCTCACCAAGGACGGCTTCGAGGGCGTACAGGTCGCCGCGCTCCCCGGCGGCCGGGCCGTCGCCGTGAGG
>NZ_JAPWHT010000528.1:0-6697 GCF_027270795.1 Streptomyces sp. ActVer | reverse complement strand
GCGCGGGGAACTCCGCGAGCAACCGAAGCCGACGGTCACGCGACGTACGGCCCGGTTTTTCAGGGGCGCGGGGAACTGCGCAACCAGCCCCCACCGGCCCGCGGCCTAAGAACTGCCTCGTCCGCCCACCCCGGCGGAGCCGTCCAGCATCCGCAGAAGCAACCCCCGCAAAGACACCCGCTCCTCCCGCGAAAGCCCCGCAAGCGGCTCCCGGGCGAACCGCAGGGAATCCCGCAGACTCCAGGCAACCCCCAACCCCTCCACCGTGACCGCCGCCAGCTTCACCCGCCGGTCCGCCGGATCGGGCCGCCGCTCGACCAGCCCCCGCGCCTCCAGCCGATCCACGATCCCGGTCACATTGGACGGCTCGCACTTCAGCTTCTGAGCCAGCCGCCGCATCGGCAACGGCTCCAGCGAGAGCAGACTCAGCAGCCGGGCCTGCGCCCCGGTCAGCGCATGCTCCGCCGCCGCCTCCTCGTACTCCTCGTGGTAACGCGCCACCACCGTGCCGATCAGGTCGACGACCTCGAGCGTCAGAGGGTCGATCCGGGGAGTCTTCTGCGTGGACATGCGCTCCAGGCTACCTCCGTTACTTGACATCATGAAACATTCAGGCGCATTGTTGTTTCAGGTACTGAAGTATTTGCGACCTCAGAGCCGCTGTCCCCACGGAAAGGCGCCCTCCCATGACCGACACCCCTGTCCTCCCCGCCACCAGCCGCGAATGGCACCTCGTCAGCCGCCCCGTCGGCTGGCCGAAGCCCGAGGACTTCGCCCTGGTCGAGACCGAGGTGAAGCAGCCCGGCCCGGGTCAGGTCCTGGTGCGCAACGAGTACCTGTCCGTGGACCCGTACATGCGCGGCCGCATGAGCGCCGCGAAGTCGTACACCGCCCCCTTCGAGCTCGGCAAGGTCATGCAGGGCGGCGCCGTCGGCGAGGTCATCGCCTCGAACGCCGAGGGTTTCGCGGTCGGCGACCGCGTCCTGCACTTCTTCGGCTGGCGCGACCATGCCACGTTCGACGCCAAGAGCGCCGTCAAGGTCGACCCCGGGGCCGCGCCCCTGAGCACGTACCTCGGCGTCCTCGGCATGACCGGCCTCACCGCGTACGCGGGCCTGCTGCGCACCGCCTCCTTCAAGGAGGGCGACACCGTCTTCGTGTCCGGCGCGGCCGGAGCCGTGGGCAGCCAGGTCGGGCAGATCGCCAAGCTCAAGGGCGCCTCGCGCGTCATCGGCTCCGCCGGCTCCGACGAGAAGGTCAAGCTCCTGGTGGAGGAGTACGGCTTCGACGCCGCCTTCAACTACAAGAACGGCTCCGTGAGCGAGCAGCTCAAGGAGGCCGCCCCCGACGGCATCGACGTCTACTTCGACAACGTCGGCGGTGACCACCTGGAGGCCGCGATCGGCTCCCTCAACCTCCACGGCCGTATCGCGATCTGCGGAATGATCTCCGTCTACAACAACACGGAGCCCGCCCCCGGCCCGAAGAACCTCGCCCGCCTCATCGCGACCCGCGGCCGCATCGAGGGCCTTCTCGTCGGCGACCACTACGACCTGCAGTCGCAGTTCGTCCAGGAGGTCGGCCCCTGGGTCGCCTCCGGCGAGCTCAAGTACCGCGAGACGGTCGTCGAGGGCATCGAGAACAACCTGGAGGCGTTCCTCGGCGTCCTGCGCGGCGAGAACACCGGAAAGATGATCGTCAAGCTCTGAGGCCGACTCCGGGCTTCTGCTGAACTTCCGACATGCGGTAACTTCTTTCCGAAACTGTCGCGGGTCGTGGGCGCGAGTCGTGGCGGACCAAGGAGGAAGCCACCGCATGTCCATCCAGCAGACCGACGTCCTCTACACCGCCGTCGCCACCGCCGAGAACGGTCGCGACGGCCGCGTCGCGACCGACGACGGCACGCTCGACGTCGTCGTCAACCCGCCCAAGGAAATGGGCGGCAGCGGCACCGGCACCAATCCGGAGCAGCTCTTCGCCGCCGGCTACAGCGCCTGCTTCCAGGGCGCCCTCGCCGTCGTCGCCCGCCAGGAGAAGGCCGACATCACCGGCTCGACCGTCACCGCGAAGGTGGGCATCGGCAAGAACGCCGACGGCTTCGGCCTCATGGTCGAGATCTCCGCCGACATCCCGAACGCAGACCCCGCCACCGCCCGGGCCCTCCTGGAAAAGGCCCACCAGGTATGCCCGTACTCAAAGGCCACCGCGGGCAACATCACAGTCACCCTGACCTGACCTGACCTGACCTGACCTGACCTGACAGACCGCGCCCGTCAGGGGCGCGGGGAACTGCGCGAGCAACCCAAGCGGACGGTCACGCGACAACCGGCCCCGGCCACCGGTCTTTCAGGGGCGCGGGGAACGGCGCGAGCAACCGAGACCAACGCTCACCCGACAAACACCTCGGCACCGGTGCTTTCAGGGGCGCGGGGAACTGCGCGACCAGCCCCCACCACCCCGCACCCTCAACACAACCCCCGGTTCATGAGGGGACGCTCAAGAAAGCGCCCCCTCATGAACCACCCGAACCAACCGCTGATTCTCCGGCGCGGCCCCGCCAGGAAACGCACCGCGCCGCCGCGTATACCCGTACGCCAGCCCACTCCGCGGATCAGCAAACCCCTGCGATCCCCCGGCCCCGCTGTGCCCGAACGCCCCGGCCCCCAAAAACGGATGCCACATGTCGGCCGTGGCCTGAAACCCGAGCCCGTACGACTTGTGCGCGCGGGCAATCAGGTCGTAGGGCCACTTCCCGGTCGAGCTCCAGCGTGCCGTCCTGCACGAGCAGGGCGACCACCAGATGGGCCGCCCCCTTCGTGGAGGAGAAGACACCGAACAGCGTGTCGCCGTACGTGTCCGCGCCGGTCCAGAGATCGACGACCCGCCGCCCCCGTACGTACGCGCTCAACTGGCCCGCGTAGTCCGGGCGTTCGGCGGCGACGACGGACGCGAACTCTTCGCGCACCGCCTCGAAGCCTTCGGCGACGGTGCCGTGGATCTCCTGCGCCATCCGTACTCTCCTCGTGTCACGGTGCCCTGGGAACGTTCCTCAGGACACTGTCAGCAAAGCACGCGCGACCTGTGGGAACTGCCCCTTCGGATGATCACGGAACAGCGGCTCCGTGCCGAAGAGGACGGCATGCGGACCGCTGACCACCGAGGCCCGGCCCGCGGCCTGCGCCGGACCACCGCTGCCGTCCTCCAGGGCACGCCAGTGCCCGGACACGAGCGGGTTCCCGGCCGCGTACGACTGCTCCACCCGGACCCCGGGGCCGAGGTCCGTGAACCACAGCGGCGCGTAGACGAAGCTGTGGTCCGGGGCGCCGGAGGTCACTCCGCCGCTCGAATTGACCACGCGCACAACGCCGTTGGCGTCACCGTTGCCCTCGACGGGCTTCAACGCGAGGAGCCCGGTGGCGGCGTTGAGGGCCGCTCCGGTCGCTCCGCGGCCGACGAGGCCCTCGCGGGCCAGGAAGGCGTCCAGGGCGGCGCGTGCGGCCGTGTTGAGGCCCGCGTGGTTCAGACCGGCGGAGGCGAACAGGACGTCCGCCTTCGACCAGTCGAAGCCCGCGTTGAGGATCGCCGTCGAGACGGGCGTGACGTCGAAGTTCATCTCGCGCAGCGCGAACAGTTCGCCGGGCGTGACGGCCGCGGCGACCCGAACGCGGTGGAACGGGGCGGTGCCGGTCGACTTCGTCGCGTCGAAGGCCACGTCGTACTTCTTCGCCAGGGCCACGGCCTTCGCACGGGCCGAGGCGGGCACGATCGCACTGCCGTCGGCCGCCCGGCGTACCGAAACCCCGTCCGTGAGAAGGGAGTTGAGGGCCGCGATCTCACGGGCGTCGCCGAGCCGCAGCCGGAGCGTGCCGCGAGGCGCCACGTAACCGACGTTCGTGGCCTCGTGGACCGGGCGGTCCGGCACGGAGAGCTTCGACGTCCGTACGGTGTCGACGGTCGCGCCCCACAGCCGGCCCAGACTCCAGCCCGAGATGTCGTACATGACCGACACCTTGTCGCTGATGTCCCGTCCGTCCGCCAGCATCACATTGGCCATGCCGCGCTTGGGCTGGCGCAGGTCGACGACGTACGACCCCTTCGCGTACGCCTTCCCGCCGAGCCTGAAGTCCTTGGTCGCGCGCCGGACCTGGACGTCGTTGGCGAGCAGGTGGTCGACGAGCCGGGCCGCGGCGGTGGCCGAGCGCTGTGCCTTCGTGCCTGCCGGGATCACGTACGCGCGCGGGAAGTCGGTCGTGTAGACGTCCTCCGGGCCGATGCCCGGCACGCCCGGAACGGTCTCCGGTGACACCGGGACCTGCGCGGCGCCCGTCACGCTCCGCCGGAAGACCTCGATCTGGTCGGCGATGAGCGAAGTGCGGTGGGTCCGCGTGTAGTCGAGGCTCGCGCGCATCGCCGCGCCCGCGATGGCCACGTTGATCGCCGACCGGCGGCGCAGCTCGGTGACGGGCAGGTCGTCGTACTCGTCGTTGTTCACCGCCATCGGGAACTCGACCGTGTGCGCGGCGACCGTGCCGTGGAACGGCATGTACTGCGGGGTGAAGATCGGCGGCCAGTCGTCCCAGCCCTCCTCCTGGTCCCGGAACGGGATCTGGGCGGGCTCCACACCGTCCTTGGCGGGCGTGTAGCCGAGGCCGTTGACGGCGGCCTCCATGCCCAGGGCGTTGGCGTAGGTGTTCTTCAGGAAGAGGTCGTACTCGTAGTTCTCGCCGTGCGGGGGAGTGGTGGGCTCGATGAGCGTGCCGTTCACGTACCCGTGCAGGTCGACCATGACGGCCGGCTGCTTGTCGATCGCGATCTGGCGCATCGCGCGGACCTCGGGCTGCGAGGCGGTCACGAAGTCACGGTTCAGGTCGAAGCCGTTGGCGTTGGCGCGGGTGCCGGCGATACGGCCGTCCGGGTTCGCGGTGATGTTGAAGTACACGCGGTTGCGGGCGAGAAGGTCGGTGGTCGTCCGGTCCTGGGCCGTCGCGAGCTTCTCGATCAGCTTGAGGGCAGCGTCCGTGCCCTCCCACTCGTTGCCGTGGATGTTGTTGTTGAAGAAGACGGGCGTCTTGTACGTGCGTTTGACCGACGGGTCCTTGGCGGCGGCCGAGGGCGCGTTCTCGATCAGTTCGCGCATACGTTCCTGGGCGCGGGCCTGGCGCGTGGACTCCGGCGCGGTGACGGTGACCAGATAGAGACGGTGGCCGCCGGCCGAGCGCCCCGCGACCTCCACGCTCACCCGGTCGCCGAGCCGCTGGAGCGCGTTCAGCTTCGGGGCGATGGCGTGGTACGGGGTGAGGCCGAGCTTGATGGACTTGTCGGCCGGGTTCTCCGGGTCCGGGGTGAGCACCTGCTCGCGGGGGTAGCCGCGGGTGCCTCCGGCGGTGCCGGTGCCGTCGGTGAGCTCGGTGACCGGGGTGGTCAGGGCCCGGTCGGTGGTGCCCTCCGGGGCTTTGGCAGCGGACCGGTCGGAGGGATCGGAGAGGCCTGAGCCCTCGCGGACCGGGGATGCGGGCTGGGATTCGGGCCGGGGCGTGGGGTCGGCCACGGCGCCGTTCGGGGTGAGCAGGAGCGCCGCCGCCGCGGTGGCGGTGGCCGTGGCGATCAGGGCGGGTCTCGGTAGGCGCACGCGTACCTCCGCTGGAGTTGCTGTGGACATGCCTGGACATCGGTACGCGGAGGTCTACCTGTTCGACTCACGTGCAACAAGAGGGCGTTGCCGTCACCGGTGCCACGGGTTGTCGCCGATGGTGGGTCCCGGGGTGGGTGGAGGGGCATGCTGAGTGCGACCCCGGCGGGCCGGCTCGGGCGTGTGTGTGCGTGAGGCGAGGAGAGTCCATGGCAACGATTCCGTCGCTCCCCAGCAGGGACGACGTGGCGCGTATCGCACGGAACACGACCGACATCACCGGGCAACTGCTCGACACCGCGGGGAACATCACGCGTATCGCGATCAACACCTTTGATCCGAGGGACGGTTCGGGGGCGGAGGTGCTGCGGGTGCTGCGGCAGACGACTGCCGAGCTGGCCGAGGCCAGTGCGTCGCCGGAGGCCCAGGAGGCCTTCTACCGGATCGTGGACACGTTGACGCGGCTGGGGACGAGTGGGGCGCCGCTCGCCGTTCATCCGGTCAGCGAGCCCGCGCAGGCGCTGCTCACGGCGCTCGGGGACAGTCTGCTGCCTGTCCTCGACGCGGTGGAGCCCGCGGTGGAGGAGGCCGCGGAGGCGCTGGGCGAACTGGTGGACGCCACCTCGCCGTTGCTGCCCGCGGGGGCGGGGGTGGTGGCGGGTGTGCTCCTCGCGCTCGCGCCGTTGATCCGGGCCGCGGCGGATGTTCTGCGGGACTCGTCCCCGGAACTGCGGCGGATCGCCGACGCGTTGACCGCGGCGCTCGCTCCGCTGGTGCCGTTGCAGGTCGCGTTGGCCGAGCGGGCCGCGGCGGTGGGGGCGGGGGTTGTGCGGGCGGCTCTGCCGCCGCTGGCGGACCTCACGGAGGCGGCTGCCGCCGGCCTGAAGGCCGGCCGTCCCCTGCTCGTCGCGGGGGAGGAGTTCGTGGTGTCCGGCCTTGAGCGGATTCAGCCGTTGCTGCTGGTGTCCGCGTCGCGGGTGGGGAGGGTGGCTCGGGCCGGGGCGGTGCGGGTTTCCGCGGCGGTGTCGCCTGCGGGGGAGCGGGGGGTTGTGGTGGCGGTCCATCCCG
>NZ_JAPWHT010000527.1:0-6733 GCF_027270795.1 Streptomyces sp. ActVer | reverse complement strand
GCCCGGGCCATGGTCGTAGGAGTAGGTCCGTACGCCATGAGGGGTGGACTCAGACGTGAGCGACACCGGAGGGACGCACGGTACGGCCCCGGCCCCGGCCCCGGTCGGGCCCGGGGTCGGTGCGTCTCCCACCGGGGCCGGCGTCAGGCGCCGTCGGCGGCGCTGGCTGCGGTACACCGCGATCGGCGTCGTCGTGGTCGTGGTGGGCGCCGCGGGAGCCGGCTGGGTGCTGTACGAGAAGCTGAACGGCAACATCACGTCGGACGACGACACGGCCGCCGAACTCGCGCGGTTCGAGAAGGAGCGCCCGACCTCGCTGGTGCGCGACGCACAGAACATCCTGCTGATCGGGTCGGACTCGCGGTCGGGGGACGGGAACCAGAAGTACGGACGGGACTCCGGCACCGAGCGGTCCGACACCACCATCCTGTTGCATCTCCCGGCCGACCGGCGCAGCGCGACCGCGGTCTCCCTCCCCCGGGATCTGATGGTGGACGTGCCGAGCTGCCGACGGCCCGACGGCAGCCGTACCTCGCCGACGTTCGCGATGTTCAACCACGCCTTCCAGAGCGGCGGTTCGGCGTGCACGATCCGTACGGTCGAGAAGCTGACCGACATCCGGATCGACCACCACATGGTCGTGGACTTCCGCGGCTTCAAGGACATGGTCGACGCCGTCGACGGGGTCGAGGTGTGCCTGAAGGAGCCGATCGACGATCCCGCCGCCAAGCTCCGGCTGGCCGCGGGCAGGGTGAAGCTCAACGGCGAACAGGCCCTCGGGTACGTACGCGCCCGCAAGACCATCGGCGACGGCAGCGACACCGACCGGATGGACCGCCAGCAGCGCTTCCTGGGCGCCCTCGTCAACAAGGTGCGCAGCAATGACGTACTGCTGAATCCGGTGAAGCTCTATCCGGTGCTGGACGCGGCGACCTCGTCGCTCACCACCGACCCGGGTCTGGCGAGCCTGCGGGGCCTTTACGACCTGGTCCGCGGCATGCGCAACATCCCCACCGAACGTGTGCAATTCCTTACGGTGCCGCGGGAGTCGTACGCATACAACGCCAATCGCGACCAGCTCGTGGAACCCGAGGCGGAGAAACTCTTCGAACGGCTACGCATGGACGCCCCGTTGGAGGTCTCGAAGGAACTTCCGGAGGATTCCGGCACAAAGAGGAGCGGCACGAAGCCGGTCGGCGACGGGGACGCGAACGGCGATGCGCCCAACTACGAGTCCCATGAGGGAAGTCATGACGGGAGCATCGAGGACCGCGAGGAGGGATTCGGCCGGGAAAACGGCAAATCGGGTGCAAAGCGGCCCGAAGGCCCCTCGCCGGCACCGAGCCCCGCTCCCACTTTCCGCGGGAACACGGCCGCCGAGGACGCCTGCGGTTAACGCCCGAACAGGCCTCTGGGTAAAGAGCACACCAAGACGGGGAACGTACGTTCAAAGAATTGGGTGGATTGCCCGGTTGTAGGGACGTGCAATTTCTCACCGTCGTCGCTGTACGCCGAACTGGGCGGATAGTGTGAGCGATCCGGTGCACCCGGTCCTGAGGTCCGTCCTGAGGTCGCGCACTGGTTGGACCGACTGACCGAGCGTCTTTTGAGGGGGAAAGACGCCGCGTGGCCCCGACGGAGGACTCAAGCAACCGTGGACGCGCAAGGCCGTGGGCGGGCGGACGATATCGATCCCGCAGACCAGTGGGTACTCAACCCGAACACCGGTGACTACGAACTGCGACTGCAGAGTTCCGCACCGCAGTCGACGGTTCCCAATCCCCGGAGAACCGCCCCCCGTGCCGGAGGGGCGGCAACACGCCCGCGTACCGCGCCGGGCCGTGGCCGGGAGGTTCCGGGCACCGATGTGCCGGGACCGCGCAGGCGCCGTGGCGCGCCGGACGAGCCGCCTCCGGGCCGCCGCCGGACTCGTACGAAACCCAAGAAGTCGCGGGCGAAGAGAATACTGCTGTGGACCGGCGGCATCATGGCCTTCGTGCTGGTCGGTGTCTCGGTGGCGGCGTACGCCTACATCAAGCACCTTGAGGGCAACGTCAAAACGACGGACGTCGGCAGCGCGGGTGCGAGCGGCTTCAGCAAGGACGAGGCCTTCAACATCCTGATCATCGGTACGGACAAGCGCACCGGCGAGGGCAACGAGGGCTACGGCGACAAGGGCAGCGTCGGGCACGCCGACACGAGCATCCTGTTGCACGTCTCCAAGGACCGTACGAACGCGACCGCGATGAGCATTCCGCGTGACCTGATCGTGGACATTCCGGACTGCCCGACCAAACAGGAGGACGGTACCGACAAGGTCATCCCGGGGACGGTCAAGCAGCGCTTCAACACGAGCCTGGGCCAGTACGAGCGGGACCCGGGCTGCACCATGCGCACGGTCAAGGCGGTCACCGGCATCTCGGTGGACCACTTCATGATGGCCGACTTCAACGCGGTCAAGACCCTGACCACCGCGGTGGACGGTGTCGACGTCTGTGTGGAGAAGGCCGTCGACGACAAGGAGTCGAAGCTCAAGCTGCCGGCAGGCACGTCCAAGGTCGAGGGTGAGCAGGCGCTGGCCTTCCTGCGGACCCGGCACAGCTTCGGCAACCAGGGCGACCTGGACCGCATCAAGGTGCAGCAGCAGTTCATGGGGTCGCTGATGCGCAAGATGGCGTCCAGCGACACCCTCACCAACCCGAGCAAGCTGCTGAAGCTCGCCGAGGCCGCCACCGGGGCACTGACCGTGGACACCGGCATCGGGAAGGCCAGCACGCTCAAGGACGTGGCGCTGGAGCTGAAGAAGGTGCCGCCGAAGAACATCACCTTCACCACGGTGCCGGTGCGGGACAACCCGGCCGAGAAGATCAAGGCGACAGTCGTCGTCGACGAATCACGCGCGCCCCAGGTCTTCCAGATGATCAAGAGCGACACCTCCTTCACCGCGGTGAAGCAGAAGGAGGCGAAGGAGAAGGCGGCGGTCGCCGCCCGTCTCAAGGGCGAGAAGTCCGACGCCTCCGAGGTGCGCGTACAGATCCTCAACGGCGGTGCCCCGGGCGGCAGCGCGCAGGCCCAGCTCAACTGGCTGCAGCTCGAAGCGGGCGTGTCCAAGTCCGAGAACGCGGGCAACTCGGGTGACACACAGGCCAAGACGACACTCGAGTACGCGCCCGATCAGGCGGACCAGGCCCGCAGGCTGGCCGACATCATGGGTCTGACCGGCTCGGCGATGAAGCCGGGCAAGAGCGTCACCAACTCCCAGGGACTGCCGACGATGACACTCACGCTGGGAGAGGACTTCAAGGGCGCCGGGGTGAAGCTGAACTCCGCTTCGGCCGCCACTCCGGATGTGGAGAAGTCCACGGCTGACAAGGTCCAGTGCGCCAGCTGATTCGCTGACGCGGGTGACCTGACGGGCCTGTCGCACGTCTTACGGGGCGAGCGACAGGCCTTTTCCGGATACGGAGTTGGCCGTATCCGGTGCGGGTCGGCCGGTATCCGGCCCGGAGTTGTCCGGCTTGGAACACAACCGTGCGGGGCCCACGTTGGTCTGACGTGGGGCACCGCTGTGTCGACTGCACGTCTGTCCGACGTCGGCCGCATGCCGGGCCGACAGCACGCGGCCGTGCCAGTCGCTGATTTTGCCGATGCGTAGCCAACCCGGTTCGGGCCCACAGGGGTCTGACAGGTGGCGGACCAGTGTCGGACAGGGTGGCCTGACAGGGTCCGCTCCGCACCGGCCAGGGAGGGCCGGACGCGGGGCGCGGCCTTGTGTCGGGCAACAGGGGTGGGGAAGGGGCAGGGAGTTGAGTCAGAGCAGTGTGCAGGGGGAGGTGCCCGCGGTCGAGGACACGATGTCCCTCGCTCCGCAGGGCAAGGACACAGCGGCCGGGCCGGGCAGGCACGGCGGGAACAGGCGGCGGCCAGGAGGCCAGGGAACCGACCGGTCCCGCCGCAGACGGCGGGTGCTCCGCTGGTCGGCGACGGTCCTGTCGGCGGTGATACTCGGGACCGCCGGTACGGGATACCTGTACTACCGGCACCTGAACGGCAACCTCGAGAAGGGCGAGCGCAGCAGCGGCGACTCGAAGGCGCCGAAGACGGCTCCCAACGCGGCCGGGCAGACTCCGCTGAACATCCTGCTGGTCGGCTCCGACAGCCGTGCCTCCGACGCGAACGTGGCCCTGGGCGGCAGCAGGGACACCCGCGGCAACCCGCCGCTGGGCGACGTGCAGATGCTCATCCACCTGTCCGCGGACCGCAAGAGCGCCGCGGTGGTGACCATCCCGCGCGACACCCGGGTCGACATCCCCAAGTGCACGGACCCGGAGGACGGCAAGACCTATCCGGCGACCAACACCATCATCAACGCGTCGCTGTCCCGCGGCGGAGCCGGCTGCACACTGGCCACCTGGGAGAAGCTCACCGGGGTCTACATCGACCACTGGATGACGATCGACTTCGCGGGCGTCGTGAGCATGGCGGACGCGATCGGCGGGGTCGAGGTCTGTGTGAGACAGAACGTGAAGGACGGCCCGCTGCCCGGTGTGCCCGGCGGCTCCGGCCTGAAGCTGAAGGCCGGTACGAAGAAGGTCAAGGGCAAGCAGGCGCTCCAGTGGCTGCGCACGCGCCACGCCTGGGGCAGTGACCTCATGCGGGCCAGGGCTCAGCACATGTACATGAACTCGATGATCCGCGGACTGAAGGACCAGAACGTCTTCACCGACACGGGCCGCCTGATGGGCCTGGCCGAGTCGGCCACCAAGTCACTGAAGGTCTCCGAGGAGATCGGCACGGTCAAGAAGCTGTACGACCTGGGCATGCAGCTCAAGACGGTGCCGACGAACCGCATCACCATGACGACGATGCCGAACGTCCCGGACCCGCTGGACGCCAACCACGTGGTGCCGGCCGGTGCCGACGCCGAGAAGCTGTGGTCGATGCTCCGCGACGACGTGCCGTTCGACAAGAACGGCTCGGACTCGGGCGCGAAGAAGAAGCCCGCCGAGAAGGCCGAGAAGACCTCCAAGGACCCGGCCGCGGCCGACGGCCAGATCGCCGTACAGGTGCAGAACGGCACGCGGACGAGCACGGAGGCGGCGGCGCCCCTGCGGGCGAGCGCGATCGCTGACCAGCTCACCGGCAAGGGCTTCACCCAGGCGGTGGCGGACCGTTCGGCCGCGCCCAGCGAGGAGAAGACGGTCGTCCGCTACCCGAGCGCGGACCTGGAGGGCGACGCCCAGCGGGTCGCCAAGTCGCTGGGTATTCCGCTGAGTTCGGTGAAGCGGAGCACCGACGTCACGGGGGTCACCCTCGTCGTGGGCGCCGACTGGCGTACGGGCACGGCCTATCCGAAGAAGTCGGCCCCGAAGGCCGGGGACATCCCCGGCAACGCCGACGCCATCAACGGGTCGGACAAGAGTCAGTGCATGACCGTGTACAAGCCCTATCGCTGGTAGCCGTCCCGGGTGGCTGTGGCTGATCCCGCAGACGCCGAAGGCCCCTTCCCTGTCCGGGAAGGGGCCTTCGTCATGTCCGCCAAAAGGCGGTCAGTTATCGCTCAGCACCGCCGGCCGCCGTGACGCGATGACCTTCCTCGCCAGCGACTTCGGGCTGGTCAGGAAGCCGATGCCCCACGACATGTGCATGGTGGCGAGGGCGACGGGAATCCACAGCCGTGCCTTCAGGGGCAGCCCCTTGCCCGCCGGGACCGAGCCGAGGGCGACCGCCGCGAGGTAGCCGCCGGGAACCAGGAAGCCCCAGGGGGTCACCGCCGCACCCACCACGAGCCCGGCGACGATCGCGCAGACCGCGGCCGGCGGGGCCAGGTAGCGCAGGTTGATCGAACCCGAGTGGTAGCGGGCGACGACATGACGCCAACGCCCGTAGTCCTTGTACTGCTTGGCCAGGGCCCCCACCGAAGGACGCGGACGGTACGAGACCCGCAGCTCGGGCGAGAACCAGATCAGGCCGCCCGCCTCACGGATCCGGAAGTTCAGCTCCCAGTCCTGGGCGCGGATGAACTCCTCGTTGTAGCCGCCCTGTTGCTCCAGGGCCTCACGGCGGAAGACACCGAGGTACACGGTATCGGCCGGTGCGGCCTCGCCGCCCGTGTGGAAGGCCGCGTTGCCCACGCCGATCTTCGACGTCATCGCCGCGGCGACCGCGTGCTCCCAGTCGTTCTCGCCCTCGGCGTGCATGATGCCGCCGACGTTCTGCGCGCCGGTCTCCTCCAGGAGACGGACGGCGGTCGCGATGTAGTTCGGCGAGAGCATGCCGTGCCCGTCGACGCGTACCACGATCGGGTGGCGCGACGCCTTGATCGCGGCGTTCAGCGCGGCGGGGGTACGACCGGTCGGGTTCGGCACCGTGTGCACCCGGGAGTCTTCTCGTACGAGCTCGGCGGCGATCTCGTCCGTACGGTCCGTCGAGGGACCGATGGCGATCACGACCTCCATCTCACCCCCGTACTCCTGGGCGAGGATCGCTTGGACGGCTCCACGCAGATGCCGTTCCTCGTTGAGGACGGGCATGATCACGGAGACGGCGGGGAGCTGCACGTCGGGCTTGGCGTTCATCGCGGATTACGTTACCGCGAATGGGGGACACGGACGCGCGCCGCCCGGTCCCTGCGCCGGGCCGCAGATCGTATGGGCCTACGGTGCTCGCGGACCCCCACCACCCGGCCGACGCGGAGGTGCCCGCCTTGCCCACGCCGCCCCGCTCCCCCGCC
>NZ_JAPWHT010000526.1:0-6768 GCF_027270795.1 Streptomyces sp. ActVer | reverse complement strand
CTGTACTCGCTGCCCTGGCTCGCCCTCGCCGGAGCGTGGGCCGTCGGCCGGCACCGCCAGACCGCACCCTCGTGGGCACTGCCCGTCGGCGGCGACGAGCGGGACATCGTGCCCGACGAGGGCGCCATCCTCCGGGCGCTCGGCAACCTCGGCATCGCCCCGCTGAACAAGGCCATCAAGGACGGCTGGCAGCCCCGTTGGGAGCAGCCCACCACCCGCTCCGGGAACGGCTGGCACACACAGCTGCAGCTCCCCATGGGCGTCACCGTGGAAATGATCTGCGGGCGGAAGAACGTCCTCGCGCACAACCTCCTGCGGAAGCCGGTCGAGGTGTGGCCGACCGAGCCCCCGAAGCAGCCCGGCGTACTCGATCTGTGGGTCGCCGACCAGGGCTCACTGTCCGGGGCGGTGCCGCCGTGGCCGCTCCTCACGGAGGGCGTGACCGACTACTTCAAGGGCGTGCCGGTCGCCGTCTCGCAGCGCGGTGACGCCATCATCGGGAAGCTGATGGCCGCGAACTACATGGTCGGCGGGATCATGGGTTCGGGTAAGTCGTCGCTGGTCATCGCCCTGTTGCTCGGCGCGATCCTCGATCCGCTGGTCATCGTCGAGGCGTACGTCATGGCGTACAACACGGACTACGACCCGCTGAAGCCTCGCCTGCGGACGCTGGTCAAGGGCGACGACGACGAGGACATCAAGGCCGCGCTCGTCGCCCTGCGGAACCTGCGCGACGAGGTCACCACCCGGGGCAAGCTCCTGGAGGAACTCGGCGAGGGCGCCACGAAGGTGACGCGCGAACTGGCGCTCAAGGACCCGCGGATGCGGCCGAAGGTCGTCGTGTTCGACGAGTGCCACGAACTGTTCATGCACAAGGACTACGGCAAAGAGGCCGCTGAGCTGGCCATCAAGGTGATGAAGAAGGCCCGGAAGGTGGCCATCACCCTCGTGTGGGTCACGGTCTCCCCGACCGCCGATTCGCTGCCGCGGGACGTCACCCGCAACACCTCCCACCGGGTCGCGTTCGCCGTCGGCGACCACGTGGCGAACGATGGCCTGCTCGGCTCCGGCAAGCACAAGGCCGGCATCACCGCGACCACCCTGATCCCCGGCGAGGACGTCGGGACCGCGGTGACCGTGGGGTTCAGCAACAAGCCGTTCGAGGTGGTGCGCGCTCACTACGTGGCCCGCGACCCCGACAAGGGCATCGACGAGGTGACGCCGATCGTCGTACGGGCGATGGGTCTGTACGAGGGTGGCGTGCCGGTCGACGACGAGCCGATGTTCCAGCCGGCCGACCCGCTCGCCGACACCGCGGCCGTCCTCGCGGATGAGACGCGCATCCTCGCGCAAGAGGTGCTGCACCGCCTCGCCGCCCGGAACCCGGAGGCATACGGCAGTTGGGGGCCGACCGACCTGAAGCGTGCGCTGGAGCCGTACGGGGCCGAGCAGTACAAGTCGAACGGGGTCATGGTCGTGGCCCGTGAGCGCGTCCAGGACGCCATCCTGGAGCGGTTCGCCGAGGACGTCGCGGATGTCGACGACGAGGAGGGACCCGTCTAGATCTTGGGGAGTTCTCCCTGAAGCCTCCCTGTACCGCCTCCCCTGGGATGACCTGCGCATATGCCAGTTCAGGGAGGGCAGGGAGGCGGATCTCCACACCTGTGGAAACCGGGAAACGGGAGGGTCTGCCTCCCCCGACCGGCCTCCCTCCCCGTACGACAACGGCCCCCGCCTCAGCCGAGGACGGGGGCCTTTCGCGTTGGCTCAGCGCACCCGCACCGCGTGCCATACGAGTGCCATCACCCACACAAACCAGCAGGTCACAGCCAACACACCGCACCCTCTATGCGGTTAGGGGTACGCGAACGGCCCCCGGTCACCTCGGCCGAGGGCCGTCTGCATGTCCGGGGTCAGTCGTCGAGATCGATGGTGAAGTCCACGATCGTGGTGTCGCCGCGTCGCACGATCGGGTGGGCCACCTCGACGATCCGGCCGGTGTCGGCGATGTGCCTGCGCGTGTACCGCAGGACCGGAACGCCGGTGCCGATGCGGAGCGTTGCAGTCTCCAGCTCGGTCGGCATGCCCGTGCTGAACGACTCCGTGATCCGCTTCACCGTGATGCCGAGGCTCAGCATCTGCGCCCGAGTGCCGCCCGGCCACGGCTCGTTGATCGGGTCGGCGACCGGTGTCCCGGCGACGTCGGACCAGCGCACGTAGGACGTCGACATCTGGGTCGGCTGGTCGTTGTCGTGGAACACGAAGTGCCGGGCGAGGAGCCGCTCGCCGACCTCGCACTCGAAGAGCGCGGCCAGCTCAGGGTCGGCCTGGACTTTCTCGAAGCGCTTGTCGAGCCGGTACTCGGACCAGCCGATGCCCTGATCCCGCGTGTACGGGGTGGTCTTGGCGCCGGGCGTGGACCGGTAGCGGTCGGCAGCCATGCGATGGACCGGAGGGCGCGGCCGCACTCGGGTGCCTGCGCGGGCCCGGGACTCGATGAGGCCCTCGTTGCGCAGTAGGTCGAGGGCGTTGCGGATGGTGGTCTGGGAGACGTCGCCGTACTCGCGGCAGAGCGCGGGGAGCGTAGGGATCTGGTCGCCTGGTCCGTACTCGCCGGTAGAGATGCGGCGTCGCAGGTCGGCAGCAATCCGCAGGTACTCAGGCTGTGCCACCGAGACACCCCCACTTCGAATGATCGAGTCAATCTGAGTACACATACTCTCCCGTCCCACTTGACCAGCGCCAATCGCCCCGACAATCTGAGTACAGATAAGCAGTACCTGTACTCAGATAACTACCGTTGCCGGGGGACAGCCATGCCCGAGTCGGGTCATACGTGGCAAAAGGCTTTCAAGGCCGAGCCCATCGAGGCGTGCCACGTCCGCCTCTGGACGGCCGGCCGCGTGAAGCACCCCGACGCCCCGCTCATCGCGAACGAGCTGTACGTCGCCGTCCTCCAGTCCGGCGCCCCCGTCGTCGAGATGGGGATCTGGACCGCGGGCAACCGCATCCGCATCACGGCAGACGGCCCCGACCCGCTGCCCCTGCGCAACAGCCACGGGCCCGGCTGGCAAATCGTCTGCGGCCTGGCCGACATCACGGGACTCGCCACCGACGAGTGCGGCGTGTGGGCCCAGTTAGGGACGAAGCGGTGAGGCCCGAGCTGCCTCCCGCCGAAGGGACACCTATGACCCCACGGACACTGACCCCGGCCGAGGAGGCGTTCGTCGCCCTCTCCGTCCACTGCATCGAGTGCCCCGGCTGCAAGGTCGACCTGGACCGGACAGACGAGCAGCCCGAGTGCCCGATAGCGGAAGCGCTGTACCGGGCCTGGTTCGACATCTGGCGCAAGGAGGTCCGACGGTGAAGATCTGCGGACGCTGCGACCAGTCGATCCAGGGCCGCCAGAAGTACACGACGCACGACATCCCGTCGCCCTCCGGCCCGGGCGCGACGGTCTACCTGCATGTCGCGCCGTGCAAGCGGGTGCCGACCCAGACCACGCAGGACTCCCTGTATCACTGAGACTCCCGTCCGTCCTCTCTGCACCCCAGGCTCCTTGGGAGGGCGGGCGGGACCAACCCTGACGCCGCGGCTACGCGTCTCGCCGCCGGCGTCACCCGGTGCCCGGTCTCGGCCCGGGCACGGCCGCCCCGCCCCTCCCCGGTACGAACAGGGGGCGGGGCGGCCCCACATACGGGGAGGCCACGGTCGAGCCTTCACGCGGTCTCACCCGTCCAGATGACGGAGCCGTGGCCTCCCCCGATACTGCTGCCCATGACGTCCTCGCCGCAGCCTCCGGTACTCCGTGACCGCGTCCTCGCCGCCCTCCGCCAACAACCCCGTGCGACCGTCCAGCAGCTCGCCGACCAGACCACCGCAGGCGAGTCAGCCATCCGCCAGACCCGCCGCGCCCTCGTCCAACTGGAACGCCAAGGGCTCGCCGTACGACGGCCCGGCCGACGTCCCCAGGGCGGCCGAGCCCCGGACCTCTGGCAGCCGACTGCCCTCACGCAGCCTTAGGCATGCGGCGCGTGCGAGCGAGCCGATCGAGAGACTTGGTCAGCCAGGTGTCGAGCTCCAGCCGGGAGCCGATCACCCCATCGTTCGTGAATTGGTAGTAGTGATGGTGGTGAACCTCGGTCACAGCACCCTTCCCTCCCGACCGGGTACTCCCGACCTGAGGGATGTTCACGGCCGGCGCACCCATCCGTCCCGGAGCAGCGGAGACGACAGCGTCGGACACGCGGCCCATCGCCTGCCTCACCCTCGGGACTTCCTTGAGCAGACCACCGCGCAGACCATCCATGCTGAGGCGACCGACCACGGCCATCACGATGCTCGGACTCTTGATCCCGAGCGCCTTACGAATGGCTTTCTGCATGCCCTTCGCGATGGACAGCATCAGGTTTTCGATCTGCTTCTGCTGCGCCTTCAACCCCGTGAGGAAGCCAGCTCCCGCCTTCTTCCCCGAGTCGTACAGCATGTCGGCGCCCAGGTTCCCGAGGCGCTTCGACTGCGTGCCCAGGTCCGTCTGCAGCTTGTTGTACCGCTTGATCGTCGCGGCATCGGAGCCTGCGAGGGACTTCGCGAAGGCGCCCCCTTCGGCCGGCCCCATCTCCAGGATCTGCCGCAGCAGGCCCTTGTTGACGCCCTTCTTCTGGAGCCGCTGGACGTTCGCGGTGAACGCCTTGATCGAGGCGAGGGATGCCTTCATGCGCTTCTCGACAAAGCTCGGGGCGAAGTAGTCGTCCTGAACGATGGAGCTGAGGCTCCCCGTGGCGCGCGCCTTGCCCGCGGTATCCGAGGCGAACGCCTTCGCATCGGTGATCTTCTTGGTGACGGCGTCACGCTTCTTCGCCTCGGACAGAAGCCGGTCGGTGTTCCGCCCGATCATCTTGATGAGAGTCGTCTCGCGGCGCCCGGAGAACGCCGCCCGGACATCGGCGGCGAGATCCTTCGACACCGCCTTGATCTTGTCGCGGGAGTCCGTGAGTCCCTTGATGAACCCAGCCCCCACATCCTTCGCGAGCGCCTTCATCGCCTTCGACGGGGAGGCGATCTGCAGCTCGTCACGCACCCCCGTGGTCACCGCCGCAGCAAGAGCGCGCGCGGCCTCCTCCACGGCCCGCGTAGACCCGCTCAGGCCCGCGACGAGACCATCCCCGACCGCCGCCCCCGCACCCGCCATACCGCCGCCGGCCATGCCCATGCGGCCGTCGTTGATCGCCTTCAACAGGGGCAAGTGCTGCCGTGTCTGCTTCGCGTTGACGACGAACTCGTTCTTCGACAGCCACGGAGCGGGCACCGAGTCGGACGTCTCCGTGCCGGGCCCGTCGACGAGGCCGCCGGCCGCGTAGCCCTTGCCGCGATGCTTGAAGCCGCTCCCGTGAACAGGCCACCGGTCGCGCCCACGATGTCGTGCTGGGAGCGGCCAGTGAGATAATTCGTCTGATATTCCCGGATCGTACGAATGGTGTGTTTGGTAAACGTCTGCGCAGTCTTCCCATCCAGCCGGTTCAACGCCGTCGACACCGCGCCGATCGAACCGATGGCCTGCCCGTTGGCCGTGGTCACCTTCGTCCGGCCGTCCGGCAACTGCTCCGTCTTGTAACCCACCGCCTCCAACGCGGCGATAGCCGAAGCGTTGAGCGCCGACACCTTCACGCTCTTCGCGTCCGGAGTCGCCTTGATCGCCGCACGCACCTGCTCCAGCCCCGTGATCGCCGCAGCCCGCTCGACCTTGACCAGGGTGGCGATGCTCTTCGGCGTACCGAGCAGCACGTTGATGTACTCGCTGGCCTTCTTCTTGTTCCCGTCGAACGCCTCGACGGCCAGGCGCATCATCTCGCCGCGCAGCTTCTCCGACTTGCCCGTCATCGAGGCCAGCGACTCACCCGCCGCGACCCCGTTGGCGATCAGCTCATCGCGGGCCTTCGCCGCCGCCGACATGGCCCGACCGTTCTCCTGGCCGGCCTTCGTGTCCGCGTCGAGGTTCGCCCCGTTCTTCTTGAACGACTCCGACAGACTGTCCAGCGACGCCTCGAAGTTGATCGACGAGTCGTACGCGCTGCGGTTCACATCGTTCAGCGCCAGCAGCGCCTCACGCAGCCCGTCCGCCTCGACCCTCTGCGCGGACAATGTCGCGGACGTCTGCTGCGCCTGCGCCCCGAACGTGCCCATCGCCCGCGCGGCGATCTCCAGCTCCTGCTTGTGCGCGTCGAGGCCGTCGTTGTACTCGTCCATCGCCGCCCGGAACTTGGCCTGATCCTTGCCGCTCTTGGAGTACGCCTCGGCGAAGTAGTCCAGGGCCGCGGCAGCCTCGCGGACTTTGCCGCCCTTCACCAGGCTGGTCAGGCTGTCGTCGATCGCGTCGAGGTTCTGCTGCGCCTCCTTGCTGGCCGTCGAGTCGACCTGCCCCAGCGTGAAGATTTTGACGAAGCCGTTCTGGATCTGGTCGACGAAGCTCGGATCGGTGATGTTGCGGACCTTGTCGTACAGGTTCTCCAGGTCCCCGCCGAACACCTTCGCCGCCTCGCCGCCCACCTTGCCCGACGAACCGAGCCTGGCCAGCGACGTCGTGAGCCGGTCCACGTTCGGGGCCGCGGACTTGCCGATGTTCCCCAGCTGGCTCAGCCCGACCAGCAGCAGCCCGATACCGGTACCGGCCAGCGCAATCTTCGCCGTCCTCGACAGCGCACCGATCGCCGCCGTCACCCGGGCGACCCGGCCCGTCGCCCCGCCGGCCGCCGTCGACATGGCCGTGAT
>NZ_JAPWHT010000525.1:0-6790 GCF_027270795.1 Streptomyces sp. ActVer | reverse complement strand
CGATCTGACTGGAGGCGGGCTGGCCGGAGGGCTGACCGGCGGCGGGCTGGCCGGCGGCGGGCTGGTTGCCGGTGGAGCGCAACGTACAGGGCGCCAGCGCCTCAAGACCCTGCGGCTTGGTGCCCACACGGCCGATGGCGATGACGATCCGGTCGATCGTCGCCTTCCGCTTGTCCTTCAGCGGATTCACGATCGCGTTCTGCGCGAAGTTGGCGTCCTGCTGAATCGCCCGCTGGGAGGTGGAGAGGCGCTGGTAGGCCTCGGACACCTGCTTGTCGAGCAGGGCAAGCTCCCTGTCGACCTGGGTTCGGGCCTTGGCGGGTACCGCCTTCAACTGCTGGCCGACGTCGGGGCAGTCGATCGTGGAGGACGCGGCCGCCAACGCCTGGTTCTGGGCCGTGCCCTTCGCTGCGCCGGTTTCGTCGGCAGAGGCGTAGATGTTGGCCGCGACCAGTCCGCCGGCCCCCATGGCCAGTGCCGCCGCAGCGCCCACCACCCGAACGGTGGTCTTCGACTTCTTTCGCGTGTTGCGTCTCATCAGGCCTCTCTAGAACATCCTCGGAACCGGCGGGACTTCCGGTGTGGGCGAAGCTTTCCTTTGATACGGATGTGGTCACAGGATGTTCACTGAATTCCCAGATTCATAGTTTCCTCCACCCGCAATCCGGGCATAGGAGCCGGACTCGGGCGCCGGAACGGTCACTTTCTCCGCGAGGAGTCCATGACCCTTACACGTTCGCCGCCCGTGAGGACGGGTCGCCGCCCGGCACCCAACAGGCGGAAAACAGAAGGGACGCGACGACTTCGGTCCGGCGCATCAGGCACCGCGCAGAAGCCGACGCGCCCCGGTGGAGCGGCCGCCGCGTCGCAACTCCACGTCAGCGCACCCTTCCACGCGGCTTCAGCGGCACGGGCGGAAGTTCGGGAGCGGGCAGCGCGGCACCGCCGTACCCCACCACCTCACCGAAGCGGGAGCCCGTCATCCAGTCCGCGCGGGCCTGGGTGATCTCCTCCTGGGAGCGGCCGATGAAGTTCCACCACATGATCAGCTCTTCCTCGAACGGTTCACCCCCGAGGAGCATGAGGCCCGCGTCCGACTCGGCGCGCAGGGGGAGTTCGGAGCGGCCGCAGCCGAGATAGAGCATGGAACCGGGCAGCAGCGGTACGCCGTCGACGTGGGCCTCGCCGGACATGGAGAGCACGGCGTACTCGAAGTCCGGCTCCAACGGGAGGCGTACGTCGGCACCTTGGGCGAGGGCCAGGTCGGCGCCGACGATCGGGGTGTACGTCGTGCCGGGTGAGGCGGCCCCGTCGACACTGCCGAGGATGAGCGTGGCCTCGATGCCGGGTGCGGTGACGACGGGCAGTTCGGCGTGGTGCTCGAACAGCGGGTCGGTGTGGCGGTCGCTGTCGGGGAGCGCGACCCACAGCTGGGCGCCGTGGAGGAAGCGGGCGTGCGACTTGGGACTCTCCTCCGAGTGGCTGATGGCCCGGCCGGACGTCATCAGGCCCAGCTCGCGCGGCCGGATCGTCTGGAGGCTGCCGGTGGAGTCGCGGTGCAGGACCTCGCCCTCATGGAGCCAGCTGACGGTCTGCAGACCCATGTGCGGATGCGGCGGGACCTGCATGCCGGGCTCTTCGGCGATGTCGTCGGGGCCGTAGTGATCGACGAAGCACCAGGCGCCCACCATGCGCCGGCCCAGGTTGGGCAGCAGACGGCGGACTTCGCTGGACTCGCCGAGCTTGACCCGGCGGGGACTGAGGAGTTCGCGCACCGGCTCCGCCACCACGAAACCCCGGCCGCCGCACAGAGCGGGAACTGCCTCGCGATCAAGATTGCTCATGGCCCACAACCTAGCCTCGCGAAGGACTCTTCGTCAGGCCATCCACCCGCCGATCGGCGGGCGCGGCGCCCGCGCCGAAAATACTAGCCATGTACATAGTAGCCATGTACTGTATCTCTCGTGAGTACGAATCCCGAGGGCGCGACGCCCGGCTTCCTGGTGTGGCGTCTGTCGATGAAATGGCGGGTCGCCGTCGACCGGGCGGTGGCGCCGCTCGGCCTGACCCACGCGCAGTATTCGCTGGTGGCGTCGCTGTACGGCATGCACCGGACCGGGATCCGCCCCAGCCAGCGGCAACTCGCCGACCACACAGGGCTCGAACCGCTGTACGTGTCGAAGCTCGCCCGCGCCCTGGAGGCCGCCGGGCTCGTCGAGCGCACGCGGGACCCCGCCGATCCCCGCGCGGTGCAGCTGACGCCCACCGACCAGGGTCGCGAGGTCACCCGCCGCGCGATCGGGATCGTGCACGGACTGCTGGAACAACTACTGACGCCGCTCGGGGGCCTCGACGGCCCACGCACGAAGGCCTTCAGCCACGAGCTGGCGACCCTGCTGGACGTACCGCTTGATCCGCCGACCGAGAACGAGACGGAGCAGTCATGACCACCGCCACACCCATCACACCCACCGTCAACGGCCGCGTCATCGCCCTGGCCCACTACGCGGGACGGGCCGTCCTGGAGCGCGTCCTGGCGCGTACGGGCAACACCTTCAACCAGTCGGTGACCCTCAGGGTCGTCGCGATCGCGGACACCCCCATCGCCCGTGACAAAGTGGCCGCGGACGTGACGGGCTCGCTGAAGATCGAGGAGTCGGCAGTACAGACCACCATCGACGAACTGGTGACGGCGAAGCTGGTCGAGGAGGATTCGCCGGACGGTTCCGGGCTGCGGCTCACGCCCGTCGGCCGGGAGCTGTACGAGCGGGTCACCGCCGAGACCAACCAGATCTCCGCCCGGATCTACGCGGACATTCCCGCCGAGGACCTGGCGACGGCAGGCCGCGTACTCACACTCGTCACCGAGCGGGCGAACGCCGAACTGGCCCGGACATAGCAGCCACCGGCAGCCACTCCAGGGCACTCGCGGAGGTCGTGGAATATTCAACGAAACGGCGTCGTTCTGCCCGTCGAAGGAGGTCGGAAGTGGACACGACGTACTACGACCACGGGACGTCCGCGGAGCGCTGGGAGCGCGCCCGGATGTTCTTCGACGCCAAGGAATACGCCGCCTCGGCGCGCATCCTCGACGGCCTGGTCGAGGAGGTGCCGGAGCAGGTGGGCCCGCGACTGCTGCTGGCCCGCGCGTACTACCACTCGGCCCAACTGGGCCGCGCGGAAACCCAGTTGAGGCTACTCATCGAGCGCGACCCGGTGGAGCACTACGCCCGCCTGATGCTGGGCCGCACCCTCCAACGCCAGGGCCGAACCGACGAGGCCGAGCCCCACATCCGCCTCGCCTCGGCTCTGGCGGGCGAGTTCGAGTCCTTGTGAGTGCCGGGAGAAGAGGTAGCGCCTAGAGGCGCGCACCGCGCAGCGGCGGGCTGAGCGCGGTCGCGGCCGCCAGGACGCAGATCGCGCCGCACCCGGCGAAGAAGGTCGCCGTACCCCAGAGTGCGGCGGCCAGGCCGGTGAGCGGAAAGAGCAGAGGGCTGAGCCCCAAGGTGCCGAGGGTCGTCACGGAGGTGACGCGCCCGAGGTACCGGGGCTCGGCCTCTTTCTGCAGCAGGGCGTTGCCCAGAACCATCGCGACACCGCTGACCGCACCGAGAAGCCCGCTGAGCGCGACAGCCGTTCCTGGTGTCGTGGCCCTGCCCAGCGCCGTGACCAGACCGGCGGTCACGGCGAGCGAGACCGCCACGACGGCTCCGGCGCGTGGTACCCGGCGGGCTGCGGCCGTCGCCAGGGCGCTCATGGCTCCGCCGACGCTGAACGCGGCGAGAATCCAGCCGAGTGCGGCGGCGTCCCACTTCCGTTCATCGGCGAGAAGGACGAGTCCGGCCGCGAGCGGGCCGCTGAAGCACATCTCGCCGAGGGCGACGACCCAGACGAGGCGGCGCAGCCGCCGGTGACCGCGCAGATAGCGGAGGCCGTCGCGCAGGTCGGCCGACAGAGGCCGGGGCGGATCGGATTCGACGGAACCGCTCAGATGCGAGGCGGGCTCGACGTCCCTCTCCCCCGGCGCCGTGGCGACCGTCGTCACGACGCCCGGTTTCATGCGCACCGCCGACAAGAGCCCCAACGACACCCCGAACAGCACCCCCACCACGGCGAATGCGCCCGTCGCCCCCACCACGGCCAGGGCGAAGGCCCCGACCAACGGCCCCACCGCGTTGCTGAACCGCACCGCCAGGACCCGCATGCCCTGTACGCGGGCCAGCTGCCCCTGGTCCGTGAGCCTCGGCGGCAGGGCGCCCACGGCCGGCATGAACACCGCGTCGACCACGCCGAAGAGCATGGACAGGGCGTACAGCAGCCATAGTTGAGGGCCGCCGGCCCAGGTCGCGGTGGCGGCACCGAGCAGCACCCCGCACCGTACGAGGTCACTGCCGATCAGGACGCGGCGCGGGCCGAAGCGGTCGGCGAGCACACCGCCGCCCAGCATGAGGACGGCACGGGGTATCGCCCCGACGGCGAGGACGACACCTACCTGTGCGGGCCCAGCGACCCGGGCAGTGGCCCAGGACAGGGCCATGAAGTAGGCGACGTCGCCAGTGACCGACGTGGTGTAGGCGCCCAGCCAGCGCAGGACGTCGGGATCGCGGAAGGCGGGCCTCGCGGTCACGTCTCGTCGGTGAGCAACGGGAACATCTGCAGCTGAACGGCCACCTGCTCGGCCCCCTCGGTCGGCTCCCCCGTCCGGTACCGCTCGATGACTCCCGCCAACTCCCGCTTCATCACGTCGAGTTCACCGGGTGTCAGGTGCAGGGTCTGGCTCATGAACGCGCTGACCCCGAACCACTCGTCGGGCAGGACCGGTACGACCTCGCCGGCCACCCTGCGCAGCATCTCGCCGTCGGACAGGGCCAGAGCCTGTACGTACGCACGGCTTTGAGTGGCGTCCGGTGACGCGGACGGGTCGTGCATCGAGATCCGGTGCCGCGCACGCCACCACCGGTCCCGCCGCGTTCCCCGCTCCGTGTCCTCCTCGATGAGTCCGCCCGCCGCCAGCCGCCGCAGGTGGTAGCTGGCCGCGCCGGAGTCCAGTTCGAAGTGCGTGGCCAACTGCCGCACGGTCGCCGGACCTTGCCGGCGCAGCCGGTTCAGCAGTGCGAGCCGCATCGGATGCGCCAGTACTCGTAGTGCGGCCGTGTCGAGGGTGATGTCGTCGTCCGCCATGGGCCGCAGCGTAGAACGCGAAGAACTCTTCCGGAAGAGTTCTTCGCGAACATCTCTTCGCAACCACATCGTTGCGGGCACCTCGTTACGGCCACCTCGTTGCGTACGGCCGGGTCCCCGCCCGAAGGGACCCGGCCGTACGGGCAACGGCGAGCCGCTACTTGGCAGTCGCGTACGTCCGCTTGCCGCGGCGGTGGGCGATCTCGCCCAGTACGACGTCCACGGCGATGAAGGCGGCCAGTGGGATGCCGAGAAGGGGGACGAAGTAGCCGAGGACTGCGATTGCCGCCGTCAGGGGGACCAGGACGTGGGCCGGGACCTGTCGCCAGGCGCCGCGCGGGATGGGGCGGCCGAAGGCCGAGGCTCGGCCGCGTTGCCACCACATTCGGTAGCCCCAGAGGATGAGGAGGATCAGGCTGAGGGCCAGGGCCATCAGCACGAGCTGGTTGCCGAGGCCGAACAGGACTCCGGTGTGGGCGTCGATGCCCCAGCGGGTCAGCTTCGCGAGGACCGGGTAGTCGGCGAAACGCACCGTGTCGGTGACCTCGCCGTTCGACGGGTCGACGGCGACCGCGTCCTGCTTGGTGGGCCAGCTGCGCTGGACCTGGCTCACCACGTACCCGGACGAGGCGTCGGCGGGCGGGACGATCTCCACCGGGTCACCCAGACCCTCCGCCCGCGCGGCCGCCAGCACCTTGTCGAGGCCGACACCGTTCTCGACGCCTCCCCCGGCCGAGGCGGAGCCGTGGCCGGAGTGCTCGCCGCCCACGGCCGCCGACACCGCGGGGGTGGCCTGGCGGAGCGAGGTGCGCAGTTCGTCGATGTTCGCGCCGGCGTACGTCGACCAGGTCAGTCCCGTCGCCGCGAGGAAGAAGAACCCAAGGGCGGCCCAGACGCCGACCGTGCCGTGCAGACCGAGTGTGCGCCGGCGGCCGCTGGTGCCGCGTATCTTGCGCTGCGTACGACGGCGGCCGAACCAGAGCACCAGACCGCCGCCCGCTATCACCCACAGCCAGCTGGCGGCGAGTTCGCTGTAGAGCCGGCCGTTCTGCCCGAGTTTCAGGTTGGCGTGGAACTCGTCGATCCAGGTGCGCAGCGGCAGGGCGCCGGTGGATCCGTACTGTTCGAGCGCGCCGCGCACCTTGGCGGTGTACGGGTCGACGAACACCGCCAAGGTGCGCGTCTCTTCGACGCCGGGGACCCCGGACAGCATCACCCTGGTGGTCGCGTCGTCCTCCGGCGAGGGGCGTACGGCGGAGACCGTGCCCTGCGGGTGGGCCTTGCGGGCGGCGGCGACCTGTTCGGATATCGGCAGCTTCTCGTCACCGACGGGGACCGTCATCTCGTGCGCGTACAGGATCTTCTCGGCCTGGAACGACGCCGCGTACAGGAATCCGGTCGTGGCGGCGACCAGGAGGAAAGGAGCGACAAGCACTCCGGCGTAGAAGTGCAGCCGCAGGACCAGGGGGCGCAGCGGCGACCAGGGGCCGCGTTTCGGGGAGGAGGCGACGGCTTGCGGGGACTCGTCCGTCTCGGTCGTGGGAGCGTGGGTCATCGGCGGGCTTGTCCGGTGGGGCGGGGGACGACGGGCCGTGCTCGGCCGGTGCGG
>NZ_JAPWHT010000524.1:0-6840 GCF_027270795.1 Streptomyces sp. ActVer | reverse complement strand
CCCTCGTCGCCGTCTCGATCAAGGTGTCGTACAAGGTGTCGTCCGGGACCGCGGCGGTCGTGACGGGCCGGGGCCGTCCTTCCCTCTGGTCGAGAAGGGGGCTCCGGGACCTTCACCACCGCACTGGCTCACGTACCGCCGCGGTCCTCGGCCGGCCCGCTCCGCCCGTCGACAACCCCTCATCCGGGTCCACGGGCTTCGCGAGCGACGCGCCTGGGGTCCGACCTCCCGTCAGACCCGGGGCGCAGCCGGTGGGGATGGAGCGATGGGTGATGGGTTCCGGGCGGCGCCACCGCTTGGGCGCGACAGGACAGGTGTCAGCGGCGGCGCCGCCCGGAGGTCTTTGTGGGGCCGAGCCGTCAGATCTGCGCGCCGGAGAGGCGCTCGACCGCGCGCAGCAGCGCTGAGTGGTCCAGGCCGCCGTCGCCTTGAGCCCGCAGCGAGGCGACGAGCTGGGCGACGACGGCACCGACGGGCAGCGCGGCACCGACGTTGCGGGCGGCGTCCGTGACGATTCCCATGTCCTTGTGGTGCAGGTCGATACGGAAGCCCGGCTTGAAGTCGCGGTTCAGGAAGTTGTCCTTCTTGCGCGTCAGGACGGTGGAGCCGGCGAGGCCGCCGTTCAGGACGTCGAGGGCCGCCTTCAGGTCGACGCCCGACTTCTCCAGGAAGACCACGGCCTCGGCGCACGCCTGGATGTTCACGGCGACGATCAGCTGGTTCGCGGCCTTCACGGTCTGGCCGGAGCCGTGCGGACCGCACAGCACGATCGTCCTGCCCAGCGCCTCGAAGATCGGCTCGGCCTGATCGAAGTCGGCCTGCTCGCCGCCGGCCATGATGGACAGCACGGCCTCGACCGCCCCGGCCTCACCGCCGGACACCGGCGCGTCCAGAACCCGTATGCCCTTGTCCTTCGCGGCCTTGGCCAGGTCCACGGAGGTCTGCGGGGTGATGGAGGACATGTCGATCAGGAGTGCGCCGGACCTCGCGTTCTCCAGGATGCCGTCGGGCCCGTACGCGATGGCCTCGACCTGCGGGGAGGCGGGCACCATCGTGACCACCACGTCGGCGTCCCGCACGGCCTCGGCGATCGAGCCGGCCGCGGTGCCGCCGGCGGCGGTCAGCCGGTCCAGCTTGTCCTGCTCCAGGGTGAACCCGGTGACGTCGTAACCGGCCTTGATCAGGTTCTCGGACATGGGGGAGCCCATGATGCCGAGGCCGACCCAGGCGACCTTGGGGAGTGTGCTGCTCATGAGGGTGCCTCTCTGGAAACTTCGGTACGTCGATGAGTTGGCGCTCAGCGCGCCGCGCGGGCCTCGGCGGGGAGCCACTCGAAGGCCTCGGCGCTGGGGCGGTCGCCCGGCTTGTACTCCAGGCCGACCCAGCCCTCGTACCCCTGCTTGCGGAGCCGTCCGAGCAGCTCCTCCAGGGGGAGCGAGCCGCTGCCCGGGGCGCCGCGGCCCGGGTTGTCGGCGATCTGGACGTGGCCGGTCCTCGCCGCGTACCGGTCGATCACCGACGGCAGGTCCTCGCCGTTCATGGACAGGTGGTAGAGGTCCATCAGGAACTTGGCGTTGCCGAGCCCGGTCACCTCGTTGACCTTGTCGACGACGGCGATCCCGGCCGGGGCGGTCACCAGCGGATAGAGCGGCGACTCGGGCTTGTTGAGGGTCTCGATCAGCAGGACCGCGCCGATGCGGTCGGCCGCGCGGGCTGCCAGCACCAGGTTCTCCAGGGCGAGTTCGTCCTGCACGGCCGGGTCCACGCCCTCGACGCGGTTGCCGTACAGCGCGTTGAGTGCCCCGCAGCCCAGCGACTGCGCGAAGTCCGCGGCCACATCGATGTTCGCGCGGAACCGTTCGGACTCCTCGCCGGGGATAGACAGCGCGCCCCGGTCGGGTCCCGGCAACTGCCCGGCGTAGAAGTTCAGGCCCGTGAGCTGTACGCCCGCGTCCTCGATCGCCTTCTTCAGGGCGTCGAGCTCGGTGCGCCCGGGGGTGGGGGAGTCGACCCAGGGCCACCACAGCTCGACCGCGGTGAAGCCCGCCGCGGCGGCGGCCGCGGGGCGCTCCAGGAGCGGGAGCTCCGTGAAGAGGATCGACAGGTTGACGTTGAAGCGCTGCTCAGCGGCTGCATCCATCGAGAAACCGGGCATGTGGGTCTGCGCTCCCTTCCGTGTCGAGTAGTTCCGTATTGCGGAAGTTAGTTTCTGCTTGATGGAAAGGCTGCCCGCGTCGGGGAACCTTGTCAAGAGGGGTTGCCCGGAAAAGCCGCCGGAGCGCGGGAGGCTCCGGACGGATTCGCCCGGGTGGCACCGCGGCCGTTCGATCGGGTGTTCCTCACGGGTGGCGTGCGGGTCGGCTAGGGTCGCTTGCGCGCCCGACAGCCCCCGCGTCACGTGGGCCGGGGGGAACGAGCAGGTCGGAGTCGATGCCATGGGGGCACAGTGCGATTGAGAGTGGAGTTCACGACCGAGCCCTTCGATCTCGACGAGGCACCGCGGCACGCGCTGGTCGCCCGCGAGGTCATCGAGGCGGCCGAACTGGACGCCGTGGACGTCGGCCCGTTCGGCAACACCGCGGAGGGCGGCGCGGACTCGGTGCTCACCGCGGTCGACGCGCTGCTGCGCCAGGCCCTGGAGGCCGGCGCCACCCGCGTCTCGCTCCAGGTCAACGTGATCGGGGAGGGGAGCGAGTGACCGGTGTCGGGGACGACCCCTTCGTCACGGCCGTCAAGCCACTGGTCGACGCCATGGGCGGCGAGATGCTCCCGCCCGGCCAGGCGGGACCCGATGACGTCGTCCTCTCCTGGGAGGGTGCCGACGTCGTCGCCGTACGTCTGCCGCAGCTCGCCGACTCGCTGGACCACATCCTGGCCGCCCTGGAGCGCAAGCGCGGCAAGCCCCTGGCCGAGCTGGACCGCAAGGCCAAGCAGGAGGTCGTACGGATACTCGAGGCGCGCGGCGCCTTCTCCGTGCGGCACGGCGTGGAGACCGTCGCGGGCGCGCTCGGCGTCAGCCGGTTCACCGTCTACAACTACCTGAACAGGGAGAAGGGCGCCTGAACCGCGAGAAGGGCGCCTGAGCGGGGAGAAAGGTGCCTGAGCGGGTGGGGCGCCTGCACCGGGAGGTGGGTGCCTCGCCCGCCGCCCTTCGGCCGTGGGTCGCCGCCAGGCCTCTGGCCGGGTTCAGGCTTCTGACCAGGTATGGAGCGGCTCCCGGTGACCGGCTCGCGGGCGCCTGTGGGTCGCCGCCGTCCGGCATGCGGGCGGCGGTTTCCGCTTCCCGGTATTTGTTACCCGGATTTTTCAACAAAGTGTTGACGTGATGTTTCCGAGGGCGTTAGCTAATCCGCAGCCCGTCCAGCACAAGGCCACGGAGGCTTCCCGTGACTTCGAGTACGACATCCGGCGGCCTCGCCCGTTTCAACGCACTGGAGGAGCACGCCGCCTACGCAGCCCTCCACGAGGTCTGCGCCTCGGCGGCCTGGGCGAACCGGCTGCTCGCCCGCCGCCCGTACGCCACCACTGACGAACTCTTCGCTGAGAGCGACGCCGCCACGGCCGGTCTGCTCGACGCGGACCTCGACGAGGCGATGGCGGGTCACCCGCCGATCGGACGCCCGAAGCCCGGAGACCCGACCTCCTCGCGCGAACAGCGCGGCATGGCCGGCGCCTCCGAGGAGCTGAAGGCGGAGATGCTCGAACTGAACCTGGCCTACCAGGAGAAGTTCGGCCATGTCTTCCTGATCTGCGCCACCGGCCGCACCGGCGAGCAGATGCGCGACGCGGTCAGGGAACGGATCGGCAACGCACCCGGGCAGGAGCGCGAGATCGTGCGCATCGAACTGGGAAGGATCAACCGCATCCGGCTCGCCCGACTCGTCGAAGAGGACGCACCCGCATGAGCACCGAGACCACCGCCTCCGTGTCCACGCACATCCTGGACACCAGCGTCGGCCGCCCCGCCGAGGGTGTCGCCGTCAGCCTCGCGGCCCGCAGCGGCCGTGAGGCGGACTGGCAGACGCTCGGCGGCGCCGCGACCGACGCGGACGGCCGGTGCAAGGACCTGCCGGCGCTGCCGGAGGGCACCACACACGTACGGCTCGACTTCGCGGTCGAGGCGTATTTCGAGAAGAAGCAAGCCGATGCGCAGCAGGACGCCCCCGCGAACCGGGACAGCGGCAGCGCAGGAGCGTTCTTCCCGGAGGTGGCGATCACGTTCGCCGTCGTGCCGGGCGAGCACTTCCACGTACCGCTGCTGCTCAACCCGTTCGGCTACTCCGTTTACCGAGGGAGCTAGCTATGCCGACCATCCTGGGACAGAACCAGTACGGCAAGGCCGAGAACCGAGTCGTCAAGATCACGCGGGACGGCGCCACCCACCACATCAAGGACCTGAACGTCTCCGTCGCGCTCTCCGGCGACATGGACGAGGTCCACCTCTCCGGCTCGAACGCCAACGTGCTGCCGACGGACACCACCAAGAACACGGTGTACGCCTTCGCCAAGGAGCACGGCATCGAGTCCGCCGAGCAGTTCGGCATCCACCTCGCCCGGCACTTCGTGACGAGCCAGGAGCCGATCAGAACGGCGCGGATCCGCATCGAGGAGTACGCCTGGGAGCGGATCGCGACCTCGGACGCCAACTCCAGGTTCATCGGCGCCGACGAGGTCAAGCACTCCTTCGTCCGCCAGGGCCAGGAGACCCGCGTCACGCAGATCACGTACGACGGCTCGTCGTGGGAGGTCGTCTCCGGCCTCAAGGACCTGGTCGTGATGAACTCGACCAACTCCGAGTTCTGGGGCTACGTCAAGGACAAGTACACGACACTCCCCGAGGCGTACGACCGCATCCTCGCCACCCAGGTCTCGGCGCGCTGGCGCTTCAACTGGACCGACGACGAGCAGAAGACGCCCAACTGGGAGAAGTCCTACGAGCAGGTGAAGAAGCACATGCTCCAGGCCTTCGCCGAGACGTACTCCCTGTCGCTCCAGCAGACCCTGTACCAGATGGGTTCACGGATCATCGAGAACCGCGCCGAGATCGACGAGGTCCGCTTCTCGCTGCCGAACAAGCACCACTTCCTCGTCGACCTGGAGCCGTTCGGCCTCAAGAACGACAACGAGGTGTACTTCGCCGCAGACCGGCCGTACGGCCTGATCGAGGCCACGATCCTGCGGGACGGCTGCGAGCCGAGGATCCCGGTGGACCTCACCAACCTCTGAAGCCCCAACATGTGACGCACCGTCATGTGACGCCCCCTCATTTCGGCACCCGCGGCCCGTCCCCGGCCGGGCCGCGGCACTCAAACCTCCCAGGGTCCTGCCGTGCCCACTCCACACAGCGAAAAGGACGAACCATGGCAGCAGACCGGCGCATCGTCATCGAGAACTGTGCGATCGCGACCGTGGACGCCGACGACACCGAGTACGCGTCCGGTCATCTGGTCCTGGCGGGCAACCGCATCGAGTCGCTCGGCACGGGCAGGGCCCCTCAGGGCCTGGAGAACGTCGTACGCCGTATCGACGCGACCGGCCACCTCGTGACCCCGGGCCTGGTCAACACCCACCACCACTTCTACCAGTGGATCACCCGCGGCCTCGCCACGGACCACAACCTCTTCAACTGGCTCGTCGCCCTGTACCCGACCTGGGCGCGCATCGACGAGCGCATGACGTACGCGGCCGCCCAGGGCTCGCTCGGCATGATGGCCCGCGGCGGAGTCACCACCGCCATGGACCACCACTACGTCTTCCCGCGGGGCTCCGGCGACCTGTCCGGCTCGATCATCCGGGCCGCGCGCGAGATGGGCGTCCGCTTCACCCTCGCCCGCGGCTCCATGGACCGCAGCGAGAAGGACGGCGGCCTGCCCCCGGACTTCGCGGTCGAGACCCTCGAAGGGGCTCTCGCCGCCACCGAGGCGACGGTCGACGAACACCACGACGCGTCCTTCGGCGCGATGACACAGGTGGCCGTGGCCCCCTGCTCGCCCTTCTCCGTGTCGACCGAACTCCTCAAGCAGGGCGCCGAGTTGGCCCGCCGCAAGGGCGTCCGCCTGCACACCCACGGCTCGGAGACGGTCGAGGAGGAGCAGTTCTGCAAGGAGCTGTTCGGGATGGGCCCGACCGACTACTTCGAGTCGACCGGCTGGCTCGGCGAGGACGTGTGGATGGCGCACTGCGTCCACATGAACGACTCCGACATCGCCGCCTTCGCCCGTACGAGGACCGGTGTGGCCCACTGCCCGTCCTCCAACGCCCGTCTGGCGGCCGGGATCGCACGCGTCCCCGACATGCTGGCGGCCGGCGTCCCGGTCGGACTCGGCGTCGACGGCACCGCGTCGAACGAGTCCGGCGAACTCCACACCGAACTGCGCAACGCCCTGCTCATCAACCGCCTCGGCGCCCACCGCGAGGCCGCGCTGAACGCCCGGCAGGCGCTGCGGCTCGGCACGTACGGCGGAGCCCAAGTCCTGGGCAGGGCAGGGGAGACCGGCTCGCTTGAGGCCGGCAAGCTCGCCGACCTCGTGCTGTGGAACCTGGACACCCTGGCCCACGCGTCGATCGCCGACCCGGTCACGGCCCTCGTCTTCGGCGCCGCGGCGCCGGTCACCGCCTCCTTCGTCAACGGCGAGCAGATCGTCGAGAACGGCCGACTGCTGCACGTCGACGAGGACGCCATCGCCCGCTCCACGCGGGACGAGGCCCAGCGCCTCGCGCGGATCGCCGCGCAGGCCTGACACCTCCCGACACCTCCCTACACCTTCTGACACCTGAAGATCTCCGGCTGAGGGGGACGGCCCTCTGCCGGTGGCCGTGGACCCGAGCGGGGCCCACGGC
>NZ_JAPWHT010000523.1:0-6856 GCF_027270795.1 Streptomyces sp. ActVer | reverse complement strand
CCTCCTGGGGGCGCGGATGACGAGTGGGCACGGCGCGTGTCTCCGAGCGGATGAGTGCTGTCCCCTCGGCGTGCCCGCGCTGACCGGGGGTTCGGGAGGCGGCGGCCGGGCCCGGGCACTGCCCGCGCCGGTACGGGCCGGTGCGGACGTGGGGCTGCTGGTGATCGCGGCGGTCGCGTACTGGCAGTTGAGCCGCCAGAACTCCGGTGCCGTCACGGACGACCGTTCGGGCACGCTCGGCATCGACCCGCTCCTCGTCTCCGCGCCCGCACTCGCCCTGCTCGCCGGAACCGTGCTCACCCTGCGTCTGCTGCCGCCCGTCGCCCGCCTCGCCGAGCGGCGCGCGGCGAGCGGCCGGGGGCTGCCGACCGCGCTCGCGGGCTGGCAGTTCAGCCGTCGTCCGATGGGCGGTGCCGGGCCCGTCCTGCTGCTCGTCCTCGCCATCGCGATGGGCATGCTCGCGATCGGCCAGGGCGCGTCGTGGAACGGCTCGCAGGACGACCAGGCGGACTTCAGGGCCGGCACGTCCGTACGTGTGACAGGAGCGGGCGAGAGCGGACTGGGACAGGCCGGGACCTACGCGGCGGTCGACGGTGTGAGCGGGACGGCTCCCGCGATGCGCACGACGCTGCCGCTGTCCGGGAACCGGACGGCGACGGTGCTGGCGCTGGACACGGCGGACTCCGGGGGCGAGGACGGTTTGCTGATGCGCGGGGACCTGGCCCAGGAGCCGGTGGGGCGGATGCTGGCCGGGCTCGGTCCGAAGGGGGCCGCGTCGCGCGGCGCGGTGCTGCCGAAGGGGAGTACGCGTCTGGGGCTCCTGCTGCGGATCCGGGCGGAGGCCGCGCCGGTGAAGGGGGCGCCCACTGAGGGGTCGGGGTCGGGCTCGGCGGCGTTCCGCTCCGAGATGTCGGCCGACGTGGCGGTGACGCTGGAGGACCGGTACGGCACTCCGTACCGCGTTCCCGTCGGTGAACTGCCCGCCGACGGACGGGCCCACCGGCTCACCCTGGATCTGGCGAAGGCGGCCGAGGCCCCGGCCGGCCGGGCCGCCGAGCCGCTGGCGCTGACCGGGATGCAGTTGGACATGCTCCAGCCGACGGGCCGCGCCGAGCGCCACCTGCTGTCCGTCGAGGAGTTGACGGCCACGGGCGCCGACGGCTCGGAGCAGCGTCTTGAGCAGCCCCCGTCCTGGCTGGCGAAGTCCCGCAGCAACAGCAGCACGGCGGATCCCGAGGCCGACTCCGGCCCGTCGGCGGCGACCGTGAAGTCCGAGAAACCGCTGACGGTCGGCTACGGCACCGGTTACGTACCCGGCGACTACGCCTGGGAGGTCTCGTCGTTGACGATCCGGCTGCGGGTGGACCGGCCCGACGTGCCCGAGGTCGCCGCGGTGGCGACGGACGGCTACCTGAAGGCCGCGGGCGCGCGCACGGGGCAACGGGTGGACGTGACCTTCGGCGGCTCGGCCGTACCGGTGCGGATCGTGGGGCACGTACGGGCGCTGCCGACCACGCAGGACGCCGGGGGCGGGGACCCGTCCGGCGGGGCGCTGCTGGTCGATCTCCGGTCCGTGAACCGGGTGTTGGAGCAGCGGTACGGGGAGAGCATCGCGCCCGGCGAGTGGTGGCTGCGGACCGAGCCGGGGGCGGCGGCGCGGGTGGCCGCGGAGTTGCGCGAGCGGCCCGATGTGGAGCCGTCGCAGGTGGTCGTGCGCGACGAGGTCGCCGAGCAGTTGCGGGACGACCCCTTCGGGGCGGGACCCGAGGCGGCGTTCGCAGCGGCGTCCGTGGTCGCGGCGGCGCTGGCGGCGGTCGGCTTCGCCGTGAGCACGGCGGGGTCGTTGCAGGCGCGCAGCGGTGAGTTCGCGCTGTTGCGCGCGCTGGGGGCGCCTCGGCGTCAGCTCGCGCGGCTGGTCGCCGCCGAGCAGGGCGTGCTGATGGCGCTGGCGTTGGTGGTGGGCGTGGCGCTGGGGGCGGTTCTGACACGGGCGGTGATTCCGTTGATCGTGCTGACGTCCGGGGCGAGCCGGCCGGTCCCGGAGGTGCTGGTCGAACTGCCGCTCGGCCAGGTCGTGTTCCTGCTGGCCGCCGTGGTGGTCGCCCCGCTGGCCGTCACCGCGGTGCTGGCACTGCGGCGGGAGGACACGGCTCCTTCGCTGCGGTCGATGAAGTCACTCAACGGGCAGGACGGTGAGTGAGATGGGGCGTGACTCCGGTTCCGACGGACGTCCGGGCTTCCGACGGCCCGGCTCCGACGGACTTCCCGGCTTTCGGCGGCGGGACCACTCCGTCGCCCCCTGGATCCGTACCCGACTGCGCACGGCCCCCGGCGCCGCGGTCGCCCTCGCGCTCCTGGTGACGGCGACCGCCTGTCTGGCCGCGGCCTTCCCGCGTGCCGTCGAACGATACGAGGACGCGGGCCTGCGTCAGGCCGTCGTGGACGCGACGGCACCCAGGACCTCCCTGCAGGTGTCCGCCCCGCAGCCCGGCACGTACATCCCGCAGCCGGAACGGGAGTCGGCCGTGCGCCCGGACAGCATGGGCAAGTCGTACGAGCGGTTGTTGAACGTGGTGGAGCGGCCGCTCGCCGTCGACCCCGCGCAGTCCACGTACGGCGTCCGCAACATCAACAACCTCGAAGCGGCGGAGACCTGGCTGCCGATGCCGAGCGGGCTGCCCGCGCAGATGTCGCTCGCCGCGCAGAGCGGGCTCGCCGAGCACTCCAGGATGAGCGCGGGCCGCCTTCCGCGCACCGAGGGCACGGTGTCCGCCGCGACCCGTGAGGTGGAGGCCGCGGTCACCACGGAGACCGCGAAGCGCCTCAACATCAAGGTGGGTTCGGTGATCCACGTGCCCGGCGTGCAGCGCGACCCGCTCGCCGTGCGCATCACCGGCATCGTCGCCCCGCGTGACCCCGAGAGCGCGTACTGGACCACACAGCCCCTTCTGCGCACCCCGTCCCTGATCCGGCCGCCCACACAGGGCGGTGAGCCGGAGACCTACTGGCTGGGCGCCCTGCTGCTGTCCCCGGACGCGGCCCCGGTGCTTCTCGGCACCCCGGGCGAACCCGCGCGCTACTGGCTGCTCACCCCGGACCCCGACGCGCTCACCGCGCACGACCTGTCCCGGCTGGGCAGCGCGGTCGCCTCGCTGGAATCGGGCCCGGGTCTGGTGAAGGTCCGCAACTCCACGGACGCGGACACCGGTGTGAGCACCGACCTCGACGAGGTCCTCGCCTCGTACGCCGAACTCCGGTCCGGCGTCCGGCCCCTGGTCTCCGTCGCCGCCTTCGGCACCGGTGCGGTCGCGGTTGTCGTCCTGCTGATGGCAGGCCGTCTCACCGCCGACCGCCGCCGCACCGAACTCGCCCTCCTGCGTGCCCGTGGCGCCTCGCTGCGCGGACTCACGAGGCGGCTGCTCACCGAGACGGCGGTGGTCGCGCTGCCCGCGGGCGCACTCGGCCTCGCGGGCGCGCTGCTCCTCGTCCCGTACGGCCGCGCGCCGTACGCCGTCGGGGCGGCCCTCGCGGTCACCCTCCTCGCCTGCGCCGCGCTGCCCCTGCGCGCCCTGGCCGCGCACCGGGTCGTAGGGGTGCACGGCGCCCGCGAGGACCTCGCGTCCGTACGGCCCTCGCGGCGCCGCACCATCGCCGAACTCACGCTGCTCGTGCTGGCGTCGGCCGCGGTGCTCGCGCTGCGCAGCCGGGGGACGTCCGGCACCTCCGACGAGGCGCTCGACTCCGGCGCCTCCGACAACCTGGGCAGCTCCGGCGACCAACTCGTCGCGATGGCCCCGGTGTTGATCGGTGTCATCGCCGCGCTCCTCCTGGTCCGGCTCTATCCGCTGCCGCTGCGCTGGCTGGCCCGTCCCGCAGGGCGGATGCGCGGCGCGATCGGCCATCTGTCGCTGGCCCGCGCCGGCCGTACCTCCGTCTCCACGGTGCTCCCGCTGCTCGCCCTCCTGACGGCGCTCACCACCGCCGCGTTCGGGGGTTCGGTCCTCGCGGGCGTCGCGGACGCGCGGGACCGGGCGGCCGTGCTCAACCTCGGCGCGGACGCCCGCGTCGAGGCGGAGAGCGCCCTGCCCGCCACCCTGCCGGAGCGCGTCCGCTCGGCACCCGGCGTACAGGAGGTCACGCCCCTGAGCATCGCGTACGAGGCCAAGCCGGGGGCGGGCGTGGAGTCGGTGCCCCTGGCCGGGGTGGACCCCGAGGGGTACGCGCGGCTCGCGGGACGGACGGGTCTCGGGGCGTTCCCGGCGGGCGAGTTGAAGGCTTCGCCGGTGGGCAGCTCGGCGAAGTCCGGCGACGGCAGCTCGGCGAAGTCCGGCGACGGTGGCTCGGCAAAGTCCGGCGAGGGTGGCTCGGCGAAGGCCCCGCTTCCCGCCCTCGCCTCCTCCGCCGTCGCCGACCGCTACGGCACCCATCCCTTCTCGCTGCGGCTGTCGGACGGCAGCGACGTCACCGTCCGCATCACCCTCGTACGCGACCTGACCCCGGCTCTGCCGGGCACGGACTTCCTCATCGTGGACCGGGCCGGCCTCGGCACCGTCGCCGCCCGCCCGACCACGCTCCTGGTGACCGGCGACCACGTGAGCGGGGACGCCCTCCGCAAGGCCGTCGCCGCCGGTACGGGCGCCGATGCGGATGCCACCGCCCGTGCCGACGTACGGCTGCGTTCGGAGGAACGCGCGCGTTACGTCGACTCCCCTCTCCAGTCCGGCGCGGAACGCGTCTACGCGGCCGCGGTGGCGGCGGGCTCCGGATACGCCGTACTCGCGCTGCTGCTCGCCCTGGTGCGCGCCGCCCCCGAGCGTGCCGCCCTGCTGGCCCGGCTGCGCACGATGGGCCTCACCCGGAGCCAAGGGCGCCGACTGCTCGTACTGGAGGCGCTGCCCCAGGCCCTCCTCGCCGCGGCGGGCGGCATCCTGACCGGCTGGGCGGCGGTCCGTCTGCTGGCCCCGGGCATCGACCTCACCTCCATCGCCCTGGCCACCCCCGGCGGCGCACCCCCGACCGGCACCGCCGCACTGCACACGGACCCGGCATCCCTTTTCCTGCCCGCCCTGACCGTCCTCCTCCTGGCCACCGGAACAGCGGCGGGCCAGGCCTGGTGGACGGGCCGACGCGGCTCGGTGCGGGAACTGAGGGCGGGGGACAGCCGATGATCCACGGCAACGGGGGAGACGTGCCCGGCCCGACGGCCTGGACCGGCGAAGGCTTGCCCGCCGCGACGGCCGACTTCGGCGGGCACATGCCTTCCACGACGGCCGGGACCGGCGCAGACAGGCCCTCCACGACAACTGGCACCGGCGGAGACGTGCCCTCCATGACGATCACCACGGGAGTCGCCCGATGACCACCACCGAGCCCACCGGCCCCAGCTTCGCCGACCTGGCCGAACGTGCCGCCGCCCGGCGCGACCGGCCCGCCTACGGTCACGACGCCCTGATCACCTGCGACCGGCTGGTGCGGATCTTCTCCGCGGACGGCGTCGAGGTCCAGGCGCTCCAGGGTCTCGATCTCCTCGTCCGGGAGGGTGAGTTGATGGCGCTGGTGGGCGCGTCGGGCAGCGGCAAGTCGACCCTGATGAACATCCTGGCCGGTCTGGACACCCCCACCGCGGGCGCCGCCCGGGTCTCGGGCCACGACCTGCTGACGATGAACGCGAAGGACCGGCTCCGCTACCGCCGCGACACCGTCGGCTTCGTCTGGCAGCAGACGGCCCGCAATCTCCTGCCCTATCTGACGGCCGCCCAGAACGTCACCCTGCCGATGCAGCTCACCGGCGGCCGCAGGGGCCGTCGAGCCCAGTCCGAACGCGCCCTGGAACTGTTGGAGTTGCTGGGCGTCGCCGACTGCCGGGCCCGCCGCCCGTTCCAGATGTCCGGCGGTCAGCAGCAGCGCGTGGCCATCGCCGTGGCCCTGGCCAACGCCCCCGCCGTGCTCCTCGCCGACGAACCCACCGGTGAACTCGACTCGCACACCGCCGAGCAGATCTTCGCCGCCTTCCGCACGGCGAACGAGCACCTCGGCACCACTGTCGTCATCGTCACGCACGACCAGGCGGTCGCGGGCGAGGTCCGCCGTACGGTCGCCATCCGCGACGGCCGCACCTCCACGGAAGTCCTGCGCCGGACCGAGGTCGACGCCACGACCGGCCACGAGACGGTGGTGGCCCGCGAGTACGCGATGCTCGACCGGGCGGGCCGGCTGCAGCTCCCCGCCGAGTACACCGAGGCCCTCGGCATGCGCGACCGCGTCGCCCTGGAACTGGAACCGGACCACATCGGCATATGGCCGGACGACAGCGAGCACGGCCAACGACCACGGCTGACGAGTGGACCCTGCGGCGAGTGAACCCGACCGGCACCAACCGCCGCTGGTCCGAGAAGTTCCGGTGCTCGCCGCCGCCGGTCGAGAAAGTCAGGACGCTCAGCGAACGCTGACGTCCAACGCCCCGAGTCCCGCCCTGCGTACGGCGATCGACCCGTACGGCGTACGCAGCCTGAGCCACGCGCCCGACGAAAGCAGCCGCAGTACGGCCGCATCGGGCACGGCCGTGTTCGTGGCCGTGGTCCCCGCCGTGTTCGTGGTCACCGCCGTGCCCGTGGTCGCGGCCGGGCGTGCGGGCCGCAGGAATCCCAGCGACTGGGCGGCGTGCGCGGCCCGGACGGGGAGTTCGGTGTCGCCGACCGGCCGGGACCAGATCTCCCGCCCGATCCGGTCGAGCGCGCTCCGCGTACGCCCCTCGGGTGCCAACTCGTCGATACGCGAACGGAATTCGGCGACGGCCCCGGCCACCATGGTCCGCACCGCGTCGGGCCGGGCAGCCCCGGCTCGGACCGCCAGCCCC
>NZ_JAPWHT010000522.1:0-6862 GCF_027270795.1 Streptomyces sp. ActVer | reverse complement strand
GCCGCGCCGCCGCGGTTCGCCGTGGTGGCGGAGCCGGGGCGCAGTCCGTCGAGGAAGCGGCTGGGTCGCCGGTTGGGCCGGCCGCCGGGTGAGCGGGACAGCGCCCAGGAGACGGAGAGGCGCTCTCTGGCCCGGGTGACGCCGACGTAGAGGAGGCGGCGCTCCTCCTCGACCTGTTCGTCGGTCTTCGCGTAGGTGATCGGCATCATGCCTTCGGCGACGCCGACCAGGAACACGACGTCCCACTCCAGGCCCTTGGCGGAGTGGAGGGAGGCCAGGGTGACGCCCTGGACGGTCGGGGCGTGCTGGGCGCCGGCGCGTTCGTCGAGCTCGGCCACGAGGTCGCCGAGGGTGGCGTCGGGTTTGGCGGCGGCGAAGTCCTGGGCCAGGTGGGCGAGGGCGGCGAGGGACTCCCAGCGCTCTCTGACGGCCCCGGAGCCGGCGGGGGGCTGGTGGGTCCAGCCGTCTCCCGAGAGGACGGCTCGCACCTGCGAGGGCAGGTCCGGGGCGTCGTCGAGGAGTGAGTCGTTGCCCCCGAAGCGGGCCGCACCGCGCAGGGCGTGGATGGCTCTCTTCACCTCGGGCCGGTCGAAGAAGCGCTCGGCTCCGCGCAGTTGGTAGGGCACCGCGACGTCGGCGAGGGCCTGTTCGTAGATCTCGGACTGCGAGTTCGTACGGAAGAGGATCGCGATCTCGCTAGCGGGGATGCCGGAGGCGATGAGGTCGCGGATGCGGCGGGCGGCGCCTTCGGCCTCGGCCGGCTCGTCGGTGTACTCGGTGTAGCCGGGTTCGGGGCCCGCGGTGCGCTGGGAGATCAGCTCCAGGCGGTGGTCGGCGGCGCGGCCGCGGGCCTGGGCGAGCAGGCCGTTGGCGAGGTGGACGACTTGGGGGGTGGAGCGGTAGTCCCTGACGAGTTTGACGACCGTGGCTCCGGGGTGGCGCGTGCGGAAGTCGAGGAGGTGGTCAGGGGTCGCGCCGGTGAAGGAGTAGATGGTCTGGCTGGCGTCACCGACGACGCAGAGGCTGTCGCGCTCGCCGAGCCACAGTTCGAGGAGGCGCTGCTGGAGGGGGCTGACGTCCTGGTACTCGTCGACCACGAAGTGCTGGTACTGGGCGCGGACCGCCTCGGCGATGTCGTGCTGGTCCTGGAGGATGGCGACGGTCAGCAGCAGTACGTCCTCGAAGTCGATGACGCTGCGGTCGCGTTTGAGGTCCTCGTACGCGGCGTAGAGCTGGGCGATCTCGGCACGGTCGCGCGGGGCCTCGCGGCCGGCCTTGGCCGCGGCGGCGGCGTAGTCGGCGGGGACGGTCTGGGTGACCTTGGACCATTCGATCTCGGCGGTGACGTCCCGCAGCTCGCCGCGGTCGAGGCGGACACGGCAGGTGGCCGCGGCGTCGGCGACGAGCTGGATCTTGCGGTCGACGATCCGCGGCAGGCTGCCTCCGACGGCTTTCGGCCAGAAGTACTGGAGCTGGCGCAGGGCGGCGGAGTGGAAGGTGCGGGCCTGGACTCCGGAGGCGCCGAGCTGGCGGAGCCGGCCGCGCATCTCTCCGGCGGCGCGGTTGGTGAAGGTGACGGCGAGCACGCTGGAGGGCTGGAGGATCCCGGCGCGCACTCCGTAGGCGATGCGGTGGGTGATGGCGCGGGTCTTGCCCGTACCGGCTCCCGCCAGCACGCACACCGGGCCGTGCAGGGCGGTGGCGACCTCGCGCTGCTCGGGGTCGAGCCCTTCCAGTACCGCGTCGGCCGTGTCAGGGGCCTGCGGGAAGAGGGTGGAATGCGTTGCTGCTGTCACCCCGCCATGCTGCCAGGTCGGCGGAGACGGGTGCGCCGGTTGTCCACAGGGAGGCGCTTGCAGTCGTACTAATGCGGCAGGCGTCCGGCTCGGCACCGGCGGCAGCCCCCCTTTCGCCGGGCCGTCCTCCGCCGTGTGGATCGGCTCTCTCCCCTGCCGCGTATGGGAATGGCGGCCAGGTCGCGTACGTTCCATCACTGCGAACACGCACTCCCCTGCAGCGAAGGAGCATGAGAGACATGCTGGGCACTGTGACGATGTACAGCACCACGTGGTGTGGCTACTGCCGCCGGTTGAAGGGCCAGATGGACCGCGAGGGCATCACGTACAACGAGATCAACATCGAGCAGGACCCGGCGTCCGCGGCCTTCGTGGAGAAGGCGAACGGCGGGAACCAGACAGTTCCCACCGTCCTCTTCCCGGACGGTTCGACGCTGACGAACCCTTCGCTGGCGCAGGTCAAGCAGAAGATCGGCGCGTAGTCGGTACGTGCCTCAGGCGGCCGCTCCGCGCGTCGGCAGGGGCTTGCCGTACCACAGCTCGATCAGGCGGGCCGCAATCGAGATGCCGTACGGAGGCAGGACCTCCCCGGACTCGAAGGCGGCCCGCAGGTCTTCGCGGGAGAACCAGCGGGCTTCCTGGATCTCCTCGCCGTCGACGTTGATCTCCGCCGAGGTGGCGCGGGCCATGAAGCCCAGCATGAGGCTGGAGGGGAAGGGCCAGGGCTGGCTGGCGATGTACTCGACCTCGCCGACGGTGACGCCTGCCTCCTCGAAGACCTCGCGGCGGACCGACTGCTCGATGGACTCACCGGGCTCCACGAATCCGGCGAGCGTGGAGAAGCGGCCTTCGGGCCAGTGGACCTGCCGGCCGAGAAGGATGCGGTCCTCGTGGTCGGTGACGGCCATGATCACGGCGGGGTCCGTGCGCGGGTAGTGCTCGGCGCCACAGGCGGGGCAGCGGCGGATGTGACCGGCCGCCGCGATCACCGTACGTTCACCGCAGCGGGAGCAGAAGCGGTGCAGGCGCTGCCAGTTCTCCAGGGCGACCGCGTGCACCATCAGGCCGGCGTCGCGCTGTGAGAGGAGCAGGCCGGCTTCGCGCAGGCCGGCCGCGCGCGCGGACTGGTCCATGCGGCCCGGAAGGGCGTCCTTCTGGAGTGCGAAGTAGCTGACGCCGTCGTCGTCGGTGCCCAGGAAGTAGCGGTGTGCTTCGGTGAGAGGCGCTTCGAAGGACGGGGTCATGACGAGTTCGGTGGTGCCGTCGGCCGTCTCGTCGATGAGGACCTGGCCGCCGGAGACCACGAAGGCGCGGGTGGTGGGGTGGCTCCACGCCGCGGCGAGCCAGGCCTCGTCGAGCCGGTGGTGGGCGGCCCGGTCGATGCCGCTCGGGGCGGTGAGCGAGATGGGACGGTCGGCGGTGTGGTCGGTCCAGGTGGTCACGGGTGCTTCCAACTCCCCCGGTGGAACGGTTGTTTCGGCGGGTGGTTCAGCGGCTGTCCGGCAGGACGTGTGCGACGGGGCTTCTTCAGTGTGCATCGCGCCAGTTCTCGGCCAGGTCGCCCCACAGGTAGGCGGTGGTTTCGACGCCCTTGAGGAGCAGGTCGAGTTCGACCTTCTCGTTGGGGGCGTGCCAGCCGTCGGACGGGACCGAGATGCCGAGGAACAGCACGGGTGCGGCGAGGACGTCCTGAAGGTCCGCGGCGGGCCCTGATCCTCCCTCGCGGGTGAAGCGGATCTCCTGCTCGAAGGCGCGGCCCATGGCGCGTGCGACGGACTGCAGCGCCGGGTGGTCGAGCGGTGTGAGGCAGGGGCGGGTGGCGGCGGCGAAGGTGATCTCGTGGCGGATTCCGGCGGGCAGCCGCTCGGCGGTCCAGGCGCGGACGATCTTCTCGATGCGGTCGGGGTCCTGTCCGGCGACGAGCCGGAACGAGAGCTTCACCATGGCCGAGGACGGGATGATCGTCTTGCTGCCGGGGCCCTGGTAGCCGCCGCCGATGCCGTTGACCTCGGCCGTGGGGCGGGCCCAGACCCGCTCCAGGGTGGTGTGTCCGGCCTCTCCGTGGATGGCCGTCGACCTGGCAATGCGCAGCCACTGCTCCTCGTCGAAGGGCAGCTCGGAGAAGAGTTCCCGCTCGCGGTCGGTGAGTTCGGCGATGCCTTCGTAGAAGCCGGGGATCGCCACGCGCGCGTGCTCGTCGTGCAGGGCGGCGACGAGGCGGGCGACGGCGGTGGCCGGATTGGGTACGGCACCGCCGAAGGCGCCGGAGTGTATGTCCTGGTCGGGTCCGTACAGCGTGATCTCGCACTCGGCGAGGCCGCGCATGCCGGTGCAGACGGTGGGGGTGTCCTCGGACCACATGCTGGTGTCGGAGACGATCACGGCCTCGGCTGTCAGCCGGTCCTTCCGCTCTTCGACGAGTGCGCGGAAGTGCGGGGAGCCGGACTCCTCCTCGCCCTCGATGAGCAGCTTCAGGTGGACGGCGGGGGCGGTACGGCCGGTGGCGGCGAGGTGGGCGCGGACGCCGAGTGTGTGGAAGAACACCTGGCCCTTGTCGTCGGCGGCCCCGCGCGCGTGGAGGCGGTTTCCGCGGACGACGGGCTCGAAGGGGTCGCTGTCCCAGCCGTCCTCGCGGGCCGCGGGCTGTACGTCGTGGTGTCCGTAGACGAGGACCGTGGGTGCCTGCGGGTCGTCGGAGGGCCACTCGGCGAAGACGGCCGGGGCGCCGGGTGTCGCCCAGACCTCGCAGGTCGGGAAGCCGGTCTCCTGGAGTTTGGCGGCGAGCCAGTCGGCGCTGCGCCGTACGTCCGCGGCGTGTTCGGGCTGGGCCGACACGGACGGGATGCGCAGCCACTCGGCGAGGTCGTCGAGGAAGGCGGCGCGGTGCTGCTCGATGTACGCGCGGACGGCGCTGTCCGGAGTCTTGCTCATGGTCACGAGCCTAGCCGTCCACGCGCGCGTGCTGGTCCGGCGGTTCCTCGGGGACCCCATCGGGTGGTTCTTCGAGGAGGAGCCGCTCCAGTGCGGCCCGGTCGGGCAGGCTCCCGGGACGTACGACCTCGCCGCCGCGCACGTACAGGAAGGCGGCCCGTACGGATTCCAGCGGTACGTCGTGCTGCTCGGCCCAGGCGAGACGGTAGAGGGCGAGCTGGAGGGGGTCGGCGTCGCGGGAGCGGTTGGTCTTCCAGTCGACGATCTCGTACGTCGTCCCGTCGCCGTCGTCTTCTTTGTAGACGGCGTCGATGCGGCCCCGTACGACGCGTCCGGCGATCGCGAGCTGGAAGGGTGCCTCGACGCGGTAGGGGGTGCGGTGGGCGTACGGGGTGCGTTCGAAGGCGTCCTTGAGGGCTTCCAGGTCGCGTTCGTCGACGATCTCGGCCTCGCTGCCGGGCAGTTCCTCCGGTTCCAGCATCGGCAGTCGCAGCTCTTCGAAGCGGGCCTCGACCCAGGCGTGGAAGCGGGTGCCGCGGCGGGCGGCAGGCTGGGGCGGGCGCGGCATGGGGCGCGCCAGTTCCTGTGCGAAGGCGTCCGGATCGGCGGCCAGGCGCAGCAGCTGGGAGGCGGTCAGGGAGGCAGGCAGGGTGACGTCCGTGACGCTTTCGCGGGCCCGCAGGAGCTCTCCGGTGAGGGCGTCCAGGTCGCGGTCCCAGGAGGCGACGGTGCGGGCTTCCTCCGGGGTGAGGTGCCTGGTCTCGGAGACGGGGCGCGGCGTCTCCGGGGGGTGCGGGCGCCCGTCCGGTGAGCGGGTGGGGTGCGCGTCCGGGGACTGGGTGGGGTGCGGAACCCTGGGACGGTTCGTGGTCCACGAGTCCCAGTCGCCCCGGGCTGCCTCGTCTGTGAGATCGGTCTCTTCGTGGAGGCCGTCCCCGTAGGGAAGCTCATCCGGGAAGTCGTCGTCCCCGTAAGGGGGCTCGTCGTGAGGCGGTTCGTCGTCCTCGGGCGGAGGCGGCCAGTCCGGGTCGTCGTACGAGTCCGGGGCGTCGTGGGACGAGGGGTGGGCCGTCTCGTGGGAGTGGCCGGACTCCAGGTGGGCCAGGACCGTCTGCGCGGCCGCGCGCCGGCGGGCCATCGCCGCGTCGTCGAGCGGGAGCGGCCAGGCGTGGTCGCCGCCGGCCTCGTGCAGTGCGGGGTTCTCCTCGGTCTCCCCGGGTTCGTCCGCCCAGGCCTCGATCTCGCCGTGCCCGGCCTCGCAGTGCTCGTACAGGGACTGCAGGAAGTCGGAGGGGCCGCGGGGCTTCTTCTGGGAGGGGCCCCACCAGTGGCCCGAGCCGAGCAGCAGCGAGCGTGGGCGGGTGAACGTGACGTAGCCGAGGCGGAGTTCCTCGGTGTGCTGGTGCTCCTTCATGGACTCGTGGAAGGCCTTCATGCTGCGGGAGTCCCAGGCGCCGATGTCCGGCAGGGTGTCGGCGTCACCGCGGAGCTCGTGCGGCAGGACCTTGCCCTGGGCGGTCCATTTCTCGCGGCCCTGGCTGCTGGGGAAGGTGCCGGTGACGAGCCCGGGGACCGCGACGACGTCCCACTCCAGGCCCTTGGACTTGTGCGCGGTGAGCACCTTGACGGTGTTCTCGCCGCCCGGCAGGGCGTTGTCGAGGCCCTTCTCGTACTGGGCGGCGGTGCGCAGGAAGCCCAGGAAGGCGAGGAGGCTGGCCTCGCCCTCGTTGGCGGCGAAGGACGCTGCGATGTCCAGGAAGTTGGAGAGGGTCTCGCGGCGGCGGGCGGCCAGGGCGTGCGGGGACGCGGAGAGCTCCACCTCCAGGCCGGTGGTGGCGAGGACGCGGTGCAGGACGTCCATCAGCGGGTCGGAGAGCGAGCGGCGCAGGTCGCGCAGTTCGGTGGCGAGGCGTGCGAACCGTACGCGGGCGTCGGCGGAGAAGGGCAGTCCGTCGTCGTCCCCGTGGCCTCCGAGGGGTGTCTCCAGGAACGTGTCGAGGGCGTCCGCGAGCGAGATGATCTCGGCCGGGTCGATGCCCTCGACGGCGGCGGCGGGCCGCCTGTCGGGGTCGTCGTCGGGCCCCCCGCGCGCGGGCGACACGAGGCGGCCGGCCCGGCGTGCCAGGAGGGCGAGG
>NZ_JAPWHT010000521.1:0-6881 GCF_027270795.1 Streptomyces sp. ActVer | reverse complement strand
CCGCGCCACCGGCCGCGCCCGCACGCCGCCCCTCCCGCTGACCCGCCCCGTCGACAGGAAGATTCTCTGTCCACTCGTTCTGTCATCGCCCGCCCCACCGTCACCGGCTACGCCGGGACGTACGTCCACTGGGACGGCTACCCCAGCCATCACCTGCCGCTGCTGCTCACCGCGCACCAGCACCGGTTCGCCGGCGACACCGAGGCACTGGCCGCGTACCTCATCGAAGACGCGCCGGAAGGCTGGTCCTCCCTCGGCACCGACCTCCTCGACCAAGCGCCCGACGCCCTGCGCGACCGCCTCGCCGCCGGCCGCGACCGGCCCGGCAACCGATACCCGGCCCGGCCGACCGTGCCGCCTCTGATCTACACGGAGCGGACGGCGTCCCGCCTGAACTGGGGATACGTCCTCCACCCGCACGGCATCGAAGTGATCGGCCTGCTGGCGTACGACCGCGGACCTGTCGTCGAGTGGGACACCGACCCGCGCAGCCGCATCGTCGCCGATCCCGGTGCATGGAACCCGGATTCTCCGGAGCCGGTCGTGCCGCCACGTACCGCCCCGCGCCTGTCCACCACTGCTCCTGCATCGGCGCCGACACCCCGCAAGGCCGCCCGCCGATAGCCCCGGCAGCCCGCACCGTCCCCACCGAAGCCCGCCCGGAGAAGCCCCTGTCGCCGCACCCTCACCCTAAGATCACCGTGGTCATCGCCACCCAACTCCGCCCGGAGCGACTGGCGTTCCTCACCGCCATGCACGCGAGCCTGTGCCGCCAGAGCGTCCCATGGGAGGCCGTCGTCGCCCTCGACGGCGCCGACCCCACCCGGCTGCCCGCCGCGCTCGCCGCCGACCCCCGCATCCGCACCCTCGCCCTGCCGCGCCCGGTCGGCGCGGCCTGCGCCCGCAACTTCGCCCTCAACGAAGTGCGCACCGAGTATGTCCAATGGGCTGACGACGATGACGAGTTCACCGACTGGGCCATGGCGCTGCGGCTACGCACGCTGGAGGAGACCGGGGTGGGCTGGTGTGCCGGATACAGCCAGGACCTGCACGCGGACGGGTCCACGACCCTGTGGCGGTGCCCGACGCCGCCCGGCCGGCATGAGGCCGGGGACGTATGGCGGTACTGGAAGGACCCGGCCGACACCATCCCGCTCGGCCCGACCACCCTCCTGGCCCGAACCGACCTGGTGCGCGCGGCCCCCATGGGCGGTCTCGTACAGGGCGAGGATTACTGCGCTCTCGCGATCACCTGCCTCGCCCCGGGAATCCTGCTGCCCGTTCCGGTATACCGGTACCGCAAGCACGCCGCGCAGATGACCGCGCAGGACTCCTACGACGAGTTGGAGGGAAAGGCGCGGGTCTTCGCCCACCAGTTCGGAGCCAGCCTGCACGCCGCAGCGCGCGCTCTCCGCGATTCCGCCTCCTCCGCCGCGTAGCTGAGGCGCCCCGTTTCGCGCCCGCTCCCCGATACCACCTGAAGAACCATGCGCCCAACGACCCCGACCAGGACAGTCCCCGACCGCTCAAAGAAAGGATTCGCCTCTGTCTGACCACTTCCGCCTCGGCGCCCATCCCGACCACGGCTTCGTGGCCGCCGCCACCGCGAACATCCCCGCGCACCTGGCCGACTGGTTCCTGGTCCGTGAACAGTTCGAGCCGGTCCCCGAGACCCCGGGCTTGTACCGGCTCACCCACCCCCAGCAGGATGGGGTCCGCCGGACCCGCCAGGCCGTCCTCGACCTTCGCCGACACGGCTACGAGGTGCAGGCCGACTACCCCCTCGACCCCGCCCTCACCGCCGGCCCACCGCAACCGGCCGTGCGCAACAAGCTGATGGAGCGACGCAACCCCATCGCGCAGGCAGCGGCCACCCGCTCCCCGCAAAGGCTCACCGCCCCGACAGCCACCCTCCCTGAGTTTGTGCCGCAGACCGCCGCCATGCCCGTGGGCGACCGAGCACAGACAGCCGGAAAGGGGCGGAGCCGATGAGCGACGAAGCGATCCGCATCACCCGCGGCCTGGGCGGCGAAGTCGAAGTCGACGGCCCGGTCGATGCCTTCGCCGCGAGCGTCCTGGCCCGTGCCGGATTCGACACCTATCCCACGCTGCGCGGCGTGTGGATCCGGTTGCCGTTCGACCTGGGCCGCACCTGGGAGAACGAACACGCCACCTGGGCTGCGGAGATGCTTACCGCCGCCCGCTACAGCGTCGACCTCGACCCTGACCTGTGCCCCACTCCGGCCGCAGCCTCCGCACCGCCGACGCTACGCCGCACGAAGACCGCGATGACCGCGCAGCCCTCGCCCGCCGGCACCCCGCGGCGGCCACGGCGCTGACCCGGCGTCCCAAAACGAAAGCCCGCTGCCCTGACTTCCTCCGCCGAGATCACCCTGCACCTCGCCGCCGGCAACACGATCGTCGCGCTCCCCAGCGGGGAGCGGCACCGGTGGGCCACCACCGCCCTGGAACTGACGGGATTCACCCGGCACCAGGACGAGGTCCACCGGCTGGGCCTCGACAACCACTCCCAAGCACGCGAGGCGCTCACCCAGCTCCACCAGACGGCCCGCGACTGCCAGACCAAGGTCATCACCAGTGAGCGTCCCTATCTCGGCGACATCGCGTATGTCGTCGCCGAGGGCCTTCCCGGTCCGTGGGAGGTGGACATCGAGCACTACCCGGACGGCAACATCCCCACCCACCTGCTGGACTGGGTGTGGGAGGCCGACCCCATGCTGTCCCCGCTTGTGAAGTACCGCAACTCAGGTGCGGCGATCCTCCGCGACGGCGGCGGCACCGAACTCCTCCTGGCCGAACGCCCGTGGGATGGCCAGTACCTGGTCGCCGCCCTGCTTCCCGCCCCTGACCACCTCCACGTGATCGGCGCAGGGCCACGCACTGTCGCCGCCCCCACCGCCCATGCAGTCGCTGCAGAGGTGCGTTCACGCCTCCTGCCGGAATTCGAGCAGCTGGTGAACCTCGCGCGGCTGCGCGAAGTGCAGGGAGACCTGAACTGGTTGCGGGACGACGTCGAGCCCGGCACCGTGCCTTACCCGTACCCCGCGGACCTGGACGCCGCATTGGAGCGTTTCCTCACCCACGCGCCCTACCTGATCGCGGCAAGTCGTCGCGACGGCGCCAAGCCCCTGGCCGCGCAGGATGCGAAGGTTCTCGACCGCTTCGAGACCCTCCTCGCCTCCGTGACGCAGTCCAGCGACGACGCCGGAAGCGGGCTCGAACCGGGCGGCACCGATGAGGCCATGGCGGTGTGGCTCGAGTCCGGCGAGGCCCTGGTCGCGGTGGTCCGCAGCGCCACCGTCGCGTCGTCCCAGGGACCTTCCCGCCCCACCGTCTCGACCAGCACGCCGCCGAAACCGCCCGCGCCCGCTGCCGCCACCGGGCGGACCCGCTGACCGTCCACCACTGCCGCCTTGCCGAGGCCACTGCCCGGGGTGCTAGCACCCCGCCCAGGTCGCGCCGAACGCCCGGAACACACCGAACCACCCCTGACAATAAGGAGATTCGCCCTCATATGGCCGTCCGAACGACGTGGAACATCGTCCACAGCTGTGGACACGAAATCTCGCATGATCTTTCCAACCGCCCCGCCGACCGGCGGGCCGGATTCGCCCGCTGGCTGGAGGGACGCGACTGCACCGACTGCTGGAAGGCCGCCCGCGACGAGGACGGCGCCGGCAAGGAGGAGTGGCTGGCCGCCAGGCGGGCGGAGGAACAGCAGGCCGCCACCGAGTGGGCCGAGAGGTTCGACATGCCGACGCTCGAAGGACCCGAGAAGGCTCTCGCCTGGGGTGAGCGCTCCCGCCACCAGCTCGTCACGACTGCGTACAGCGCGCTGGTGACCGAAGGCAGCTGGGACGAGGCCGACTGGGCTGCCCTGGAGGACACGATCCGCACCGTCACCCGCGTTGGGTGGTGGATCGATCAGCGCGACGCCGAGGGCACTGACCTGCCCGAACTCCTGGATGCCGCCACCAGCGACGACACCGGAACCGAGAATCCGTTCCGGTAGACACAGGGTCTTATACCCGACGATCACCGGTTACCGAAACCGGGGATCGTCCGGATCCTTGTTCCTCCCACCGCCTCCCCTGCGCGTGATTGTGGAAGGAACCCCTGCTGTGCCCGATGCCGTTTTCCGCCATCCGCATGCCCCAGGTGACGTCGTCACCCCCGAACGGGACATCACCCACCAGCACTTCCGGCCCGGCGACCAGGTCGTCATCCTCAAGGGCACCTCCGGCAGTGAGCTGTGGGGAGACGCCTACAAGGTCGTCACGCCCTCGTGGCACACGCCGACCGACGAGGACGGGTGGCGGCTGTACGACCCGGCCGGCGGCGAGCGCACGTACCTCACCGCTCACCCGCGCTACCTCGTCCATCTCTCCAGCCGCTGCCCGGACTGCCTCATCTACCAGCAGGCGCTGCGCACTTACCTCGTCCCACGCCTGGCCGGCGCCGAACAGGACGTCGACTGCGGCTGGTACTCGGTCAACCACCTCAATCAGGTGGTGCACGTCGCCGACGCCCGAGGCGGGCGATGACCCCCAGCCCCGAGCGCAACGCGGCCCTGGCTCGCGTGGCTTCGATCGCCATCGAGACGGTCGCCGGTACCCAGTGGCCAATGCGCCTGGCCGAGGCCCTGCGTGATCTGGACGCGACGTGGCAGGAGTCAGCCGAGGTGTGCGCTGACGTCGCCTGGCAAGCCCGCGCCGCCGGGAACAGTGCGCTGGTACTTCTCGACCCTGAGCACGTCACCGACCCCGGCCCCGGCCCGGTCATCTGTCGGGCGTACCGGCACCTCTACCTGAGCGCCCTGCGCTACGACTTCCGGTGCCGCTCAATCGAATCCCTCCTGAACCAGGTGCCGTTGAGCGTGCTGAATGCGGACCCGTACAGCTGGGCGCTGTACGCCTTCGCGCGCCTGGGCCAGTCCCGCTCGGATGGCCTGGCCGTGATGGAACAGGTCCTCGCCACCGCATCGGATCACCCCAAGACTGCAGGTCCTGCTGCACGGAGTGTGGCTGGGCGGTCTGCTTCCCGGCCGCGCGGACGCGCTGCTCGCCCTCGTGGACCGGCTGCCCGAGGGCGGTGGAGACGATCCCGATCGCGCAGTTCCGCAAGGCTTCGGCGCTGCGCGCGCTGGGCCAGTACCGCCAGGCGCGCACGGCCATCGAGCGCGCCCTGGAACTCCTGCCGCCGGGCAACCTGGCCGTCCACTCCAACATGGTGCGCGAGCACACCCTGATCACCGCCGCGCACGACCTGACCCAACTCGCCCGTAGGCGCCGAAAGCCCACCTCCCAATGATCATCCGTATCCATCCACGCGACATTAGCCCCAGCGGGCCGTTTGCCGAAGCCCTCGGCCGCTCGGTCAGCGACCAAGAGGGCCTGACCGAGCACACGGTGGTCGCCCACTGGCCGGGGCTGGACTATTGCACGCTCGACGACGAGCAGAAGTCCTGGACGTCCGCCGAGTGGGCCGAGCACCTGGACGACCCCAGCTGGCAGCACCCCTTCGCGGTCTGTGCGCAGGACGACCGACGGGCCATCTGGCACGCGGATGTGCGCCTGGACGCCTGCGACCGCGACCTCACCGGCCCCGAGTGGTCCGAGATCGCCCACCGGATCGCCCGCATCGCCGGCATCCAGCGGCCGGGGGACGACCACGGCTGCCGCTGGATCGCCGTCCAGGCACAGCCCGGCCGCCTCGACCTGCTCGCCAACCTCATCCGCCCGGACGACACCTGGACCACGCAGCCGCACCGGCTGTTTCCGCTTCTGGCAGCCGAGTGCCGACGTATCGAGGCCGAGCTGGACCTCCGTTCTCCCCTCCTCGGCCCTGATCCTGGGCAGACCGCCCGCTTCTCGGAGCGCTCCACCGCGGCGGGCAACGGCGCTTCACCAGGCGCTGCCGACGCCACCACTCAACTCGCCGGGCTGCTGCGCCAGCTCGCCGACGAGAACACTGGTCCGCTCGCGACCGTGCGCGGCCTCGTCGAGCACACAGCCCACCGTCTCGATCGCCTCCCGCATGCCTACGGCCCGGCCGCAGGACACCAACTGGAGCTGATCGCCCGCCGCTTGTACGGCGTCCAGCAGGATCTCGACGCGACCGCCGCCGCCCTGCCCGCTACCGCACGGCCGGTGCCCCTCTCGACCCGGATGACCGCCGCGCCTCCCACGCCCGGCACCCGGCTGACCCACTGACCCGACAGAAAGAACAGCTTCTTGGCCTTTGCCGATCGCTTCCTGACCCTGGGGCGCGACGCGCACTCCGGAGAAGTCCTCGCCCGCGGCGGCGATCCGGAAGCCCACAGCATCCTTCAACGCACCGGCTTTGTCCCCGTCGTCCGCCTCCACGAGACCTATCACCGCCTGCCCATCGGTCTCGACATAGCCGAGGAGGAACGTCTCGCCACTCGCGCCGTGGCCCGGCTGCGCGCTGTGCGCTACCACGTCGAAGCCGATGACGCCTTCGACACTAAGACGCGCGAGGCGCACTACCAGCCACTCGGCTCGCTGGTCGCCGACCTCGCCGAGCGGATCCGTGAAGCCACCACGAGCGGCGAGGTCGCCGCCGCGCTGACCGAACTGACCGCCTCCCACGACGGAGTGCTCATCTCGCTGGGCGACGTCCTCACCGCGACCGCCGCCTTCTACCAGGGCCTGGGCCAGGCCCCGGATCCGCACACCGCGAAGCGGCTGCAGTACCTCGGCGACCACCGGCTCGGCGTCATCCAGTCCGACCTCACCCACATGCGCAACGACCTCGCCGACCGGCACCAGAACCACCCCCAGCGCCGCGCGTGCACCGCCGACGTCGGGCCGGACGGGCGCGAAGCCTCCGCCGTCTGC
>NZ_JAPWHT010000520.1:0-6904 GCF_027270795.1 Streptomyces sp. ActVer | reverse complement strand
CCGGTTGGCGGTGAGGACGGTCGCAGGACGGTCAGTACGTGCGCGGGCCGGTGCCCGGGCGCCAGGCGTACGTAGTTGGTCCTGCCCCAGTGGTAGGTCTCGCCGGTGAGCTCGTCGCGCACCGGGAACGACTCGTGCCAGTCGAGGCCGAGTCGTGGCATGTCCAACGAGACCGTGGCCTCCTGGGTGTGGTGAGGGTCGAGGTTCACGACCACCAGAACCGTGTTCGATCCGCGTGCGTCTGCGACAGATTTCGAGTACGCGATCACCGCCTCTTTGTCCGCCTGGTGGAAGTGCAGGTCGCGCAGTTGCCTCAGGGCCGGACTACGGCGCCTGACCGCGTTGAGTTCGGCAATCAGAGGGGCGATGCTACGACCCTCGCGTTCCGCCGACTCCCAGTCTCGCGGACGTAGTTGGTATTTCTCCGAGTCCAGGTATTCTTCGCTCCCGTCCCGCACCGGGACGTTCTCGCACAGCTCGAATCCGCTGTAGACACCCCAGGCCGGCGACAGTGTCGCGGCGAGCACAGCTCGCAGTTCGAAGGCCGGCCGGCCGCCCTGCTGGAGAAACTCGTGCAGGATGTCCGGGGTGTTGGCGAAGAAGTTGGGCCGCATATAGGCGGCCGCCTCGCCCGACAGTTCGGTGAGGTACTCGGTCAGTTCTTCCTTGGTGTTGCGCCAGGTGAAATACGTGTACGACTGCTGGAAACCGATCGCGCCGAGCGTGTGCATCATCGCCGGGCGGGTGAACGCCTCGGCCAGGAAGATGACATCGGGGTCGGTGCGGTTGATGTCGTCGATCACCTGCTCCCAGAAGATGACCGGTTTTGTGTGGGGGTTGTCCACGCGGAAGATCCGCACCCCGTGACTCATCCAGAACCGCAGAACCCTGAGCGTCTCCTGGACCAGACCCGGCATGTCCTTGTCGAAGGCGATCGGATAGATGTCCTGGTACTTCTTCGGCGGGTTCTCCGCGTACGCGATCGTGCCGTCCGAGCGGTGGTGGAACCACTCCGGGTGCTTCTCCACCCACGGGTGGTCCGGCGAGCACTGGAGCGCGAAGTCCAGGGCGATCTCCATACCCAGGCTCTCGGCCCGGCGTACGAAGGCGTCGAAGTCGTCGATCGTGCCGAGGTCGGGGTGGACGGCGTCGTGCCCGCCCTCGGGTGAGCCGATCGCCCAGGGGACCCCGACGTCGTGCGGGGACGCGTCGAGCGTGTTGTTGGGGCCCTTGCGGAAGGTCGCGCCGATGGGGTGGATCGGTGGCAGGTACACCACGTCGAAGCCCATCTCCGCGATCGCGGGCAGCCGCCGTGCGGCCGTCCGGAAGGTGCCGGTGACCGGCGGCTTGCCGTCCTCGACCACCGCGCCCTCCGAGCGCGGGAAGAACTCGTACCAGGAGCCGTACAGCGCCCGCTCCCGCTCCACCAGCAGGGTCAGCCGCTCGGCGGACGAGACCAGTTCGCGCAGGGGGTGGCGCGCGAGGACGTGGTCCACGTCCGGCGTGAGCGCGGCGGCGAGGCGGGCCGCGGCGGGCCGGTCGGTGTCGCGCAGGGCCTCCACGGCCGCGAGGATCGCGTCACGGCGGCCCTTGCTCTTCGGTACGCCGGTCGCGGCACGCTCGTACAGCAGCGCGCCCTCCTCCAGGACCAGCTCGGTGTCCATGCCCGCCGGGATCTTGATGTGCGCGTGGTGGCGCCAGGTGGTGATCGGGTCGCCCCAGGCCTCCACGGTGTAGGTCCAGCGGCCCGGCTTCGGCACGGAGACGGTGGCGCCCCAGCGGTCGGTGCCCGGGGCCAGTTCGCGCATCGGGGTCCAGGGGCCCGAGCGGCCGTCCGGATCGCGCAGGACGACGTTCGCGGCGACCGCGTCGTGACCCTCGCGGAAGACCGTCGCGGAGATCTCGAAGGGCTCGTCCACCACGGCCTTGGCGGGGCGGCGCCCGCCCTGCACGAGGGGGCGCACGTCCAGGACGGGGATGCGCCCGATCAGAGGGCCGCTTCCCGGGGCCGGGGCGAAGGCGGGGGCGGGCGTGACGCGGGTGGTGCTCTTGGGGGCGGTCGTCGACGGCCGCGACTGCTTGGCCGGCTTGGGGGGCTTGGGCGTCTTGGACGGTTTCGCCGACTCTGCCGGTTGCAGTGGTTCTCCCGATGGCGCTGATTCTGCTGGTTGCAGTGATTCTTCCGGTGTCGCCGGATCCTCCCGTTTCGCCGGCTCGGCGGGTTTCGCCGACTTCGCCGACTTTTCCGGCTTGGGTGTCTTGGCCGGCTTGGTGGCTGGCTCGGTGGCCGGCTCGACGGTCCTTGCCATCGGCGGCTGTGGCCGGTCGGCCTTCTCTCCCTGGTCGGGGGGTTCGGTGGTGCTGGGCGTCGGGGGTGGTGACGGCTGGTGGTGCATGGCGGGCATGACCGCTCCTGTCCGCGTCAACGTGGGTGGGCGGATGAGGGTGTGGGGAGGTTGGTCCTGCTGGGCGTACCGGTGGAGCCTTCCCACTCTTTTCGGGTGGGCAATCCGGCACTTTGTTAACTACTCGCGCGTATGTCTACACACAAGACCGGCCTCGTCCGATGAGAATCCGCCAAGGATCCGTAAAGGATCGGTCGGTGATTCGCGGGACGAGGCCGGTCGGTGAATGCGCAAATACTTAGGGGTTGTCGACTTGCAGGAGCTTGTTCGGTGAGCCGAGCCCGGCGTTGGACATCTTCCCGGAGGCGGCCCGCTCGACAAGAGCCTTGCTGACATCGGCGGGTGTCGCCCAGGCGTGGTCGGCCAGATAGAGCGCGGCCGCACCTGCCGCGTGCGGCGACGCCATCGACGTACCGGAGAAGGTCGCCCTGCCCGTGTCGCTCGCGTTGGAGACCGAAGTGACGTCCACGCCGGGGGCGAACAGATCGAGCCGCGCGCCCCAGTTGGAGAAGTCCGCCCTCGCGTCCTTCTTGTCGCTCGCGCCGACCGTGATCGCCTCCTTGACACGGGCCGGTGAGTAGAGGCTCGCCGGGAGGCCGTCGTTGCCGGCGGCGACCGCGTAGGTGACGCCGGAGGCGATGGAGTTGCGGACCGCGGCGTCCAGTTGCGGGTCCGCGAGCCCGCCCAGGCTCATATTGGCGACCGCGGGCTTCCGGGCGTTCTTGGTCACCCAGTCGATGCCCGCGATGACCTGCGAGAGCGTGCCGGCCCCGTTGTCGTCCAGCACGCGGACGGCGACGACCTTCGCCTGTTTCGCGACGCCGTACGTCGTGCCCGCGATCGTGCCCGCCACGTGCGTGCCGTGGCCCTGGCCGTCCTGGGCGGTGGCGTCGTTGTCGACGAAGTCCCAGCCGTTGCTCGCCCGGCCGCCGAAGTCCTTGTGGGTGATGCGTACGCCGGTGTCGATGACGTACGCCGTCACGCCCTGGCCCGCGGACTCCGGCCAGGTGTAGCTGCTGTCCAGCGGCAGGTCCTGCTGGTCGATGCGGTCGAGGCCCCACGGCGGGTCCGCCTGCCGGTGATCGACGGCCACGGTGGCGTCCCGCGAGACCGAGGCGACGCGGGAGTCGGCCGCCAGGCGCTCGGCCTGCCTCTCGTCGACCTTCACCGCAAAGCCGTTGAGCGCCGTGCTGTAGGTGTGGCTTATTTTCGCTCCGTACTTGGTGGCGACGGCCTTGCCCGCCTTCGACGGAGCCTTCGTTCCCCCCTTGAGCGTCACTATGTAGCTGCCGCTGACGGAACCCGCTCCGCCCGCGCCGGATATCTGCCCCTCGGGGGCGGCGTGTGCGGGCAGGGTGATGGCCGAAAGCACCGCGGCCGTCATGACCGCGGTCAGGCCTCCCGCCCAGTGCAGCCGCCGCTTGCGCGTCACTGCCATGGTGTGAGTTCCCCTCCTCGACTCGGCGTGCTCCGGCCGGTGGTGCGCGCGGGCCCGGTGGGGCTCTGGCAGGCCGGGCAAGTCCCCGTACGGGTCCTGCGAGGCCGTGGCCGGATCGCCACTTGGCAGCCTCTCGTGCGGTGTGAAGCGCCACAAGGTCGTACGACGGGGCGGAATCGGCCATATCGCCCGTGGCGGACATGTAAAGGTTGCGGCGATTTCCGGCCCTTCCGCAGGGGGCGCGGACCCTGACGCGCGAGGCTCCGCCGCGCGGGCGTGATCAGTGACGATCGTCCTCCGGTCGCAGTACGGCACATCCCGCGGAGCACTTCGCGCCGTAGTTGCGGAGGCACCCTCGCCGCTACCGTCATGGGTGACAAAGTGCGCACAGCGACGTGCGTCCGCCGGTTCGCCCTGATCCGCCCAGCCATAGCAACGCCGATACGCCGTCCTGGTACGTCCTCCGTGAAGGTGGAAGCTCGTGAAGGCCATCCGCAGATTCACCGTGCGTCCCGTACTCCCCGAAGCCCTTCACCCCCTCAGCGATCTGGCGCGCAATCTGCGCTGGTCCTGGCACGCCGAGACCCGTGACCTCTTCCAGTCCGTGGACCCCGAGCACTGGGCTGCCTCCGAATGCGATCCCGTACGCCTCCTCGGGAGCGTCCCGCCCGAGAGGCTGGCCGAGCTGGCCGAGGACCGGCGCTTCCTGCGGCGGCTCGCCGCGGCCGCCGACGACCTCAAGGACTATGTGGGCGGGGACCGCTGGTACCAGTCCCAGCCCTCCGGACTCCCCGCCGCCATCGCCTACTTCTCACCCGAGTTCGGCATCACGGCCGCGCTGCCGCAGTACTCCGGCGGCCTCGGCATCCTCGCCGGGGACCATCTCAAGGCGGCCAGCGACCTCGGCGTACCCCTGATCGGTGTCGGGCTCCTCTACCGGCACGGCTACTTCCGGCAGTCGTTGTCCCGGGACGGCTGGCAGCAGGAGCACTATCCGGTCCTGGACCCGAACGAGCTGCCCGTCTCCCTGCTGCGCGAGCCCGACGGGACCCCCTCGCAGGTGTCCCTGGCGCTCCCCGGCGGGAAGTCCCTCCACGCCCGTGTCTGGCTGGCCCAGGTCGGCCGGGTCCCGCTGCTGATGCTCGACTCGGACATAGAGGAGAACGACCTCGGCGAGCGGGGCGTGACGGACCGGCTCTACGGCGGCGGCAGCGAGCACCGGCTGCTCCAGGAGATGCTGCTCGGCATCGGCGGGGTGCGTGCCGTGCGTACGTACTGCCGGCTGACGGGGCACGCGCAGCCCGAGGTGTTCCATACGAACGAGGGGCACGCGGGATTTCTTGGCCTGGAAAGAATTCACGAACTGTCTTATGAGGACCTGGATTTCGACGCAGCGCTCGAAGCGGTCCGGGCGGGCACGGTCTTCACGACCCACACCCCCGTGCCCGCCGGAATCGACCGCTTCGACCGGGAACTGGTGGCCCGGCACTTCGGCTCCGACGCGGAACTCCCGCGCATTGACGTCGAACGCATTCTGCAATTGGGAATGGAGACCTATCCGGGCGGCGAACCGAACCTCTTCAACATGGCGGTGATGGGCCTGAGGCTGGGCCAACGCGCCAACGGGGTGTCCTTGCTGCACGGACAGGTCAGCCGGGAGATGTTCTCCGGGCTCTGGCCGGGCTTCGACCCGGACGAGGTCCCGATCACCTCCGTCACGAACGGCGTGCACGCGCCGACCTGGGTGGCACCCGAGGTCTTCCGCCTCGGCGCCCGCCAGATCGGCGCGCAGCGCACGGAGGACGCGATGACGGTCGGTGGTTCCGAACGCTGGGACGCCGTGGCCGAGATCCCCGACCAGGACATCTTCGACCTGCGCCGCGTGCTGCGCGAGCAGTTGGTGACGGAGGTGCGGGAGCGGATGCGCGCGTCCTGGCGGCAGCGCGGCGCGGGCACGGCCGAACTGGACTGGATCGACGGCGTGCTGGACCCGGACGTCCTGACGATCGGCTTCGCGCGCAGGGTCCCCTCCTACAAGCGCCTGACGCTGATGCTGAGGGACAGGGACCGGCTGATGGACCTGCTCCTGCACTCCGAGCGGCCGATCCAGATCGTGGTGGCGGGCAAGGCCCACCCGGCGGACGACGGGGGGAAGCGCCTGGTTCAGGAGTTGGTCCGTTTCGCGGACGACCCGCGCGTACGCCACCGGATCGTCTTCCTCCCCGACTACGGCATGGCGATGGCGCAGAAGCTGTATCCCGGCTGCGACATCTGGCTCAACAACCCTCTCCGGCCCCTGGAGGCGTGTGGCACGAGCGGGATGAAGGCAGCGCTGAACGGCTGCCTCAACCTCTCGGTCCTGGACGGCTGGTGGGACGAGTGGTTCCAGCCGGACTTCGGCTGGGCGATCCCCACGGCGGACGGCACGGCGGTGGACGACGACCGCCGGGACGAGCTGGAGGCGTCGGCGCTCTACGAGCTGCTGGAACAGCGGGTGGCCCCGCGCTTCTACGAACGAGGCCAGGCCGGCCTGCCCGACCGCTGGATCGAGATGGTCCGCCAGACCCTGACCCACCTGGGCCCGAAGCTCCTGGCCGGCCGCATGGTCCGCGAGTACGTGGAACGCCTCTACACTCCGGCGGCCCACGCCCACCGCGCCATGTCCCCTTCCTCCGCAAGGGAGTTGGCGGTGTGGAAGTCCCGCGTCCGCGCGGCCTGGCCACAGGTCACGGTCGACCACGTGGAGACCTCGGCGGGAACCCCGACGGCCGAACTCGGCACCACGCTCTCCCTGCGCGTCCGCGTAGGCCTGGGCGACCTGGCCCCGGACGACGTCGAGGTCCAGGCGGTCTCGGGCCGCGTGGACTCGGAGGACGGCATCACGGACGGCACGGCAGCCCCCCTGAAACCGGCAGGCGGCCCCGACCTGGAAGGCCGCTGGCTGTACGAGGGCCCCCTGTCCCTGGACCGCACGGGCCCCTTCGGCTATACGGTCCGCATCCTGCCCACGCATCGACTGCTGGCGTCGAGCGCGGAGTTGGGGTTGGTCGCGGTTCCTTCG
>NZ_JAPWHT010000051.1:0-35867 GCF_027270795.1 Streptomyces sp. ActVer | reverse complement strand
TCTGGTGCCGCCCGAGGAGGACGGACCGGCGCTGGTGCTGGGGGCCTGCGGCGGGGCCGACTGCTGGGGCGGGGCCTGACCGGAGCCCTGTGTCTGGCTGGGCTGCCCGGCACCGGCGCCCGCTGTCTCGCGGGCCGCGCCCGGTGTGGTCGCGGCGCCCGAGGGACTCGCGGAAGTGGCGCCCTGGGTGGGCGAGTTGGCCGCCGAGGGGCTCTCCTTCTGGCGGCGCTGGCCGGGCTCCTCCGGAAGGGGGGAGCCGGGCAGTTCGTTGCGCGGGGCCTCGCCGGGGCCGGGGACGACCACGCGGTCGGCGTCACGGACGGCGCCGCCGAGCAACGAGCCGATGAGCAGGGTGAGTCCGACGACGATGGTCGTGACGAGCGCGCCCCGGCGCAGGACGCGGCTGCGCAGCTCCCAGATGTCGGCGCGCGGTCCGAGTGTGCGCCAGGCCTCGCCTGCGAGGCGGCCGTCGATGGAGTAGACGGGCGCGCCCGCGATGATCAGCGGGGACCAGGCGGCGAGGTAGATGATGTCCGGCGCGTCGTAGGCGGGGACGGACTTCCAGCTGACGGTGAGGAGCAGCGCCGCCGACAGCAGCGCGCCGACGACCGCGGCGACCCGCTGCCACAGGCCGAGCACGGTGAGGACGCCGACGATGACCTGGAAGAAGGCGATGAGGAGTCCGGCGCCGACGGGGTGTTCGAGGGCGAACTGGCGCAGTGGCTCGGCGAGTTCCCAGGGGTGCAGGGAGTTGAGCCACTTGACCATGGAGCCGCGCTTGCCGCCGTCGAAGTAGACGGGGTCGCAGAGCTTGCCCATGCCGGCGTAGATGGAGATGAAGCCGAGGAAGACACGCAGCGGGAGCAGGACGACGCCGAGGTTCATCCGGCGGCCGGGGTAGTACCCGTGGCGCACGGGGGCGGCGCCGTGCCGCTTGAGCGCGCTGTCGTCCTCGTCCCGGTACTCGTCGGCGTCGTAGGAGTCGTCGTCCTCGAACTCGCCCTCCGCGTAGGGGCGTTCGTCGAGCTCGTCGTACGCGCTGCCCGCGCTGCGCATCTGCGGCAGGAGGCGGGTCTCGGGGCCGCGGACGGTCGGTGTCTCGACGGTGGCGTCGACGTCGAACCCGGGGGGTCCGCCCTCGCCGACGCGCGGGATGACCTGGGTCGCGCCGCCGTCGCCCGCGGGCGCCTCGGCGCCGTGCCGCAGACTCGTGCTCCGCACCGCCTGCAACAGCCGGGTGGCGCCGGTGTCGTCGGGGGCGGACTTCCCGCTCCAGACGACGGGCGCGCGGCGGCGGGTGCCTGAGGTGGTTCCGACGACGGGGATGCGCGCGGTGTCCTCGCCCGAGCTCAAGTGCCGCGCGGGGCGCGGGGACTGGGCCCGCGGGGCGGCGTTCAGCTGCACGCGGAAGCTCGCATGATTGACGATGACCTGCGCCGGATCGCTCGGCACCTTCACCATGCTCAGCGCGGGAGCGTCGTCGAATCCCAACGAGCGGTCCCCCGTGGGTGTGCGGGGTGTTCTGGTGTCCACACTCATCTAACCGAGTGACGTGTGTTTAGGACACTGCTTTGACCGGCCCGATCTGTCCGGACCCCGTCAAGATCAAACAGCGGCGCCCGGCACCGCGTTCAAGGACGCGGAACCGGGCCCCGTAAGGGGTGCGGGGCTGTGACACATGCGGCTCCGCCGCGGGGCGCGACCAGCCCCCACGCACCCGCGGATCACCACGACCCGGCGGCAGCCAAACCGGTACTAGGCCCGCTTCCGCGAGGCCTCGTACAGGACAACTCCCGCAGCCACACCCGCGTTCAACGACTCCGTGCCACCCGGCATGGGGATCCGCACCCTGAAGTCACAGGTCTCACCCACGAGTCGGGAGAGCCCCTTGCCCTCGCTGCCGACGACGATGACGACGGGACCGCCGAGGGCCTCCAGGTCACCGACCTCGGCCTCCCCGTCCGCGGCGAGCCCGACCACGATGAGGCCGGCCTTCTTGTACGCCTCCAGCGCCCGGGTCAGATTGGACGCGCGGGCGACGGGCGTACGGGCGGCGGCGCCCGCGGACGTCTTCCACGCACCGGCGGTCATCCCGGCCGCACGGCGCTCGGGCACGACCACACCGTGACCGCCGAACGCGGAGACGGACCGGACGACGGCACCGAGGTTGCGCGGGTCGGTCACACCGTCGAGCGCGACGATCAGCGGGTCCACACCCTCGTCGTACGCGGCGGCCGCGAGGTCCTCCGGGTGCGCGTACTCGTACGGCGGGACCTGGAGGACGAGCCCCTGGTGGTTGAGGCCGTTGGTCATACGGTCCAGCTCGGGGCGCGGGGCCTCCATGAGGTGGATGCCGCCGCGGTCCGCGGCGAGCTGGAGCGCCTCGCGCACCCGCTCGTCGTTGTCGATGAACTGCTGGACGTAGAGCATCGACGCCGGGACGCCCTCGCGCAGCGCCTCGACGACGGAGTTGCGCCCGACGACCATCTCGGACGTGCCCTTGCCGCCCCGGCCGCCGCGCGGCGACGGGCGGCGCACGGTCTGCTTCGCGTTGGCCTTGGCGGTGGCGTTGGCGATGCGGTTCTTCTTGTGACCCTTGCGCGCTTCGGCGGGCGGGGTCGGACCCTTGCCTTCCAGGCCCCGGCGTCGCTGGCCGCCACTGCCGACCTGCGCGCCCTTCTTGCCGGACATGCGGCGGTTGTTAGCGGCCATGACCTACCTGTCTGTGTGAAGACGTACGTGCGTACGTCCGTGGTGTACGTGTCTGTGAAATGTCGTGCGTCTACGAGTGTGCCGCCCGGACACCCGAGCGGCACAATCGATCAAGGAAACGGTCAGCGCGGGCCGAGTGTCCAGCGCGGTCCCTGCGGGCCGTCCTCGATCACGAGCCCGGACTGGTTGAGCTGGTCACGGATGGCGTCGGCGGTGGCCCAGTCCTTGCGGGTACGGGCGGACTCGCGCTGCTGCAGCACCAGCCGTACGAGCGTGTCGACGACTCCGTGCAGATCCTCGCCGCGGTCGCTCTCGCCCGCCCAGTGCGGGTCGAGCGGGTCGAGTCCGAGGACGCCGAGCATGGCGCGGACCTCGGCCAGCCGTGCGACCGCGGCCTCCTTGTCGTCGGCGGCCAGCGCGCTGTTGCCCTGGCGGACCGTGGTGTGCACGACGGCGAGGGCCTGCGGGACGCCCAGGTCGTCGTCCATCGCCTCGGCGAAGGCCGGCGGGACCTCGGCCGCGGGCTCGACGGCCCCGGCCTTCTCCACCACCCGCTGCACGAAGCCCTCGATCCGCGCGAACGCGGACTCGGCCTCCCGCAGTGCTTCCTCGCTGTACTCGATGGTGGAGCGGTAGTGCGGGGTGCCGAGGTAGTAGCGCAGCACGATGGGCCGCCACGCCTTGAGCATCTCGCTGACGAGTACGGAGTTGCCGAGCGACTTGGACATCTTGTCGCCGCTCATGGTGACCCACGAGTTGTGCACCCAGTAGTGCGCGAACTCGTCGCCGAAGCCCCTGGCCTGGGCGATCTCGTTCTCGTGGTGCGGGAAGATCAGGTCGATGCCACCGCCGTGGATGTCGAAGGCGGGGCCCAGGTACTTGTGGGCCATGGCGCTGCACTCCAGGTGCCAGCCGGGCCGGCCCCGGCCCCACGGCGTCTCCCAGCTCGGCTCGCCGGGCTTGACGGCCTTCCACATCGCGAAGTCCCGCGGGTCCCTCTTCCCGGTCTCGCCCTCCCCGGCGGGCTGGCGCAGCTCGTCCAGGTCCTGGTTCGACAGCGACAGATAACCGGGCAGGGAGCGCACGTCGAAGTACACGTTCCCCTCGGCCTCGTACGCGTGCCCGCGCTCGATGAGCGTGCGCATCATCTCGACCATCTCGGTGATGTGGCCGGTCGCGCGCGGCTCGTACGTCGGCGGGAGGCAGCCCAGGGCCGTGTAGCCGTCGTTGAACGCCCGCTCGTTCTCGTAACCGATCGACCACCACGGCCTGTTCTGCTCGGCGGCCTTCCAGATGATCTTGTCGTCGATGTCGGTGACATTCCGGATGAACGTCACGTCGTAGCCGCGGTGCTCGAACCAGCGGCGCATGATGTCGAAGTTGAGGCCGGACCTGATGTGCCCGATGTGCGGGGCCGCCTGCACGGTGGCGCCACAGAGGTAGATCGAGACACAACCCGGCGTGATCGGGGTGAAGTCACGGATCTGCCGGGCGCTGGTGTCGTACAGGCGAATAGTCACCCCTCCAGGGTAGTGGGCGACGACCAGTGCCCCGAGACCCTTCCGACACATGGCTCACGATTCGTGACATCCGCTCCGCGGGCGCCCCGCCCAGTCTTTTTCTCGCCCCCGCCGCCCCTACCCGTCCCGTCCCTGAGGGCTGCGCCCCCAGACCCCCGCATCGGCCTGAACGGCCCCGCTCCTCAAACGCCGGACGGGCTGAAAACCAGCCCCTCCGGCGTTTGAGGAGCGGGGGTTCGGGGGCGGAGCCCCCGAGCAAGTCACCCCACCCGAGCCACCAACGCCGTGGCCACAGCCATCAACCCCTCGTCCCGCCCGGGGAACCCGAGCCCGTCCGTGGTCGCGCCGGACACCGAGACCGGCGCCCCCACAGCATCGGAAAGAATCTTCTGCGCCTCGTCACGGCGCTTGCCGATCTTGGGGCGAGGACCGACGACCTGCACGGCCACGTTGCCGATGGTGAACCCCCCGGCACGAACGATCCGCGCCGCCTCCGTCAACAGCACAACCCCCGAAGCCCCGGCCCACTCGGCCCGCCCCGTACCGAAGTGCTGCCCGAGATCCCCCATCCCGGCCGCGGAGAAGAGCGCGTTGCAGGCGGCATGCGCGACGACATCCGCGTCGGAGTGCCCGGCCAGCCCCGGCCCCTCCCCCTCCCACTTCAACCCCGCGCACCACAGCTCACGCCCTTCCTCGAAGGCGTGAATGTCGGTGCCGATACCGACGAGCGGCAGCACGGGCCCCTCAAATCCCTCGGAACGCCCGGACCCCTCAGAAGCCATCGTTCAACCTCCGCCGTGCCAGAACGGCCTCCGCCAGCACCAGATCCAGGGGACGCGTCACCTTGAACGCCTCCTCGTGCCCGGGCACGACAACCACCCGAAGCCCGAGCTGCTCGACCATGCTCGCGTCGTCGGTGACGTTCTCGGTGACGGTCTCGTGCGCACGCACGAGCGTGTCGCGGTCGAACCCCTGCGGAGTCTGCACGGCCCGCAGCAGCGCCCGCTCCGGCGTGGCGACGACAGGCTCGGGCTCCCCGGCCACCCCCGCGGGCTCGACCTGTTTGACGGTGTCCGCGAGCGGCAGCGCGGGCACGACGGCGGGAGCCCCGTCCCGTACGGCCTCGATCACGGCGTCGACCGTGTCGACGGGCACCAGCGGACGCGCGGCGTCGTGCACGAGCACGATGTCGATCCCGGGCGGCAGCGCGTCGAGCCCTATCCGTACGGACTCCTGCCGGCTGTCTCCGCCGGGCACGACGAGGAAGTCGGTCCGCTCGGGCAGGGCGTGCGCGTCGAGAAGTGTCTTCACCTCGGCGGCTCCGTCGGGCGGAGCCACGACGACGACGAGGGAGACGGCACGGGACGCGGCCATGGCGCGTACCGCGTGGATGAGCATGGGGGTGCCATTCAGCGCGCGTAGCGCTTTGGGAGCGCCCGGACCAAGGCGTACGCCCCGGCCGGCGGCCGGAATCACGGCCGCCGTACGGGCCTCGGACGGCGAAGGGCGCGAATCGTCAGACATCGGTTCCTGTCAGGTTTGTGTGCTCGGCCGACGTGGGTATGGCCTGGGCGTGGTACCCCCGACCGAAGGTTGGGGGAGTGCCGGGCGCGACGCCTTGACCGGACCCTTCCGTGACATTCGGTCGAGCCGCTGCCCGGGCCCGGCACGCCAAGTATCGGGGCCGTGAATGTTCGCCGAGAAATGATCGGCATGAATGTTCGGGGGCACCGAGAGCAAGGTATCCGGGTACGAACATGCCGCAGCGCCCGGCGACAATGGATACGTCATCGGGCACCGCGGCATTTCATTGCGCCGAACCGCTCGTTTCGCCTCTGGTCAGAAAGCGATCAGAGCGCAGACGGGCGTCAGGACGCGAGGACCTCGTCGAGCAGTGCCTCGGCCTTGTCCTCGTTCGTGTTCTCCGCGAGGGCGAGCTCGCTCACCAGGATCTGGCGGGCCTTGGCGAGCATGCGCTTCTCGCCGGCGGAGAGTCCACGCTCGCGCTCACGACGCCACAGGTCACGGACCACTTCCGCAACCTTGATGACATCGCCGGAGGCGAGCTTCTCGAGATTTGCCTTGTAACGACGCGACCAGTTCGTGGGCTCCTCGGCATACGGCGCGCGCAGTACCTCGAAGACCCGGTCCAGCCCGTCCTGACCGACCACATCACGCACGCCGACGAACTCCGCATTGTCCGCTGGCACACGCACCGTCAGGTCGCCCTGGGCGACCTTCAGCACCAAGTAGGTCTTGTCCACGCCTTTGATCTGGCGAGTTTCGATGGCCTCGATCAGCGCGGCCCCGTGATGGGGATAGACCACGGTGTCGCCAACCTTGAACGTCATGTGACAGGTACCCCTTCCGTGGCTATCCAGAGTAACACGGAAACCGCGCGTTCTGAATGGCGTTTTCGCAGGTCAGGGCATATCTCGGGGCTTGACAATCGCGACATGAACGTGCTGCGGAGGGGTAGCGGAGGACGGTATTCGCAGGTCGGAGCGGCTCTCCACGCGAAGGGAAACGCGCACGTTACAACACCCCGAGACCCCGCTCACGTGCCTGAACGTCCAGATTTGTCGGGTTCCGAGGGCTCACGTTCCGCTACTCCGTTCGGTGAGCGGAGTCGCGTGCGAGAGGAATCCGGAATTGATCACGGCGGCCGAAGGCGCGTCGGAGATCAGCCGGAGAGTCGGCGCGAGTAGTCGGCCGAAGATCGATCGAAGATCCGTGGAAGATCCGTGGAAGATCGACGGAACACCGGCCGAAGATCGATTTCCGGGATCGCCATGCATTCCTTCCGCGATATCCGCAAGAGCCGGACGGGCGACTTACCGATGCTTCTTATGTGAATGGCGGACCAGTGCGCGCCCAATGCAACCGCCGAGTGCGTCGGGCGGCGAGAACAACAGAGGAGGACAGGGGCGGACGGGGGAAGGACAACGGGAGGCTCGACCCGGCCGGACAGCACCCACCGGCCGCTAGAGGCGGGTCGGGTGCGGTGGCGCGGGAACGGCTCGGTAACCTAAGGCCGCTGACAGACCCTTAGGGCGGCTTTATGCAGGAGCCGCTCTGCTTCGCCCACGTTCAAGGAGTTGCCGCCGCCGTGAGCAGCAGCCTTCGACGCGGCGGACTCGCCGCCGCCGCCATCGCGTTCTCGGTCGCCTCGCTCGCCGCGTGCGGAGCCGGCAACAAGGCCCAGACGCTGGAGATCAAGCCGGACAACGCCGCCACCAGCGTCGGTGACATCGAGATCCACAATGCCGTCGTCGTCACCCAGCCCGAACTGGAGTCGACCGGCCCCGCCGTCGTCTCCGCGACCCTCTTCAACGAGGGTCCCACCGCCCAGACGCTCGACTCCATCGCCGTGGAGGGCATCTCCAAGCCCGCCACGATCAAGCCCGCCAAGGGCTCGGGGGCACTGACCATCCCGGCCGGCGGTTCGGTGATCCTCGGCGGCAAGGGCAACGCCTCCGCCGTACTGGAGAGCAGCCGTGAGGCCTTCGACGACGGTGACGCGCAGCCGGTCACCTTCACCTTCAGCAAGACCGGTGACGTGACGCTGAGGGCGTTCGTCGTGCCCGCCGAGAGCTACTTCTCCAAGTGGGGCCCGACCGAGATCCCCACAACGCCGTCCGCGAAGCCCTCCGGCTCGGGCTCGGCGAGCGGGTCGCCCTCGGGCTCCCCGTCCGGGTCCGCGTCGGGCGCGACCGGCGAGGCGGGCTCCGAGCCCTCCGGCACCGCGGCCTCGTCGAGCGCGACGGCTTCGGAGTCGGCCGCAGGCCAGTGAGCATCATCGGAAACGTCTAGGGCGGGAACCTTGGTTGTCGGTTCCCGCCCTTGGCGGTCCTGAGCTTTACGGCTCGAACTTTTGGTGCACCCTCACGGGGATTCCTGCTTCACAGCATCGCGCCCGGATCGCTCCGGGTCTTACCAACGCTCCACAAGCGTTTAGCCTCTCCGTCCACCCGACGGCGAGGGTCACTTACCGTATCAGCGTGGCGACTCAGGGCTCAAATTTGTAGCCCAGCCCGCGGACCGTGACCAGGTAGCGAGGGGCACCCGGGTCCGGCTCGATCTTGGCGCGGAGGCGCTTGACGTGGACGTCGAGGGTCTTGGTGTCGCCCACGTAGTCGGCGCCCCAGACGCGGTCGATGAGCTGCATGCGGGTCAGGACGCGGCCCGCGTTGCGCAGCAGCATCTCCAGGAGGTCGAACTCCTTGAGGGGGAGGTCGACCTTGGAGCCGGAGACGGTGACCACGTGGCGGTCCACGTCCATACGGACCGGACCGGCCTCCAGGGCCGCCGGGGTGACCTCCTCGGGCTCGCCGCGGCGGCGCAGGACGGCCCGGATACGGGCCACCAGCTCGCGGGACGAGAAGGGCTTGGTGACATAGTCATCGGCTCCTATTTCGAGCCCCACGACCTTGTCGATCTCACTGTCCTTGGCGGTGACCATGATCACCGGGACGTTCGATCGGCTGCGCAGCTGGCGGCACACCTCCGTGCCGGGCAGTCCGGGCAGCATCAGGTCGAGGAGGACGAGGTCGGCGCCGTTGCGCTCGAACTCGTCGAGTCCGTCGGGCCCGGTGGTCGCGATGGCGACCTCGAAGCCCTCCTTGCGGAGCATGTAGGACAGAGCGTCGCTGAAGGACTCCTCGTCCTCGACGACGAGCACTCGGGTCACGGAAGGACCTCCGGGGCAGAAAACGGTTCGTACGGGGATGAGACGGTGGTCGTCCCGTCGGTCTGACCGGTCTCGTCGTCTTCGTCGAGTCCGGGTGTCTGGTCGTCGGTCGCGCGGTCGCGGGCCGCGCCCGCCTCCGGCAGCCTCAGGGTGAAGGTGGAGCCCTGACCCTCGGAGCTCCACACCGTGACCTCCCCGCTGTGCGAGGCTGCCACGTGCTTGACGATCGCGAGCCCCAGCCCCGTACCGCCGGTTGCGCGGGAGCGGGCCGGGTCGACGCGGTAGAAGCGCTCGAAGATGCGCTCCTTGTCCTTGTCGGAGATGCCGATGCCCTGGTCGGTCACGGCGATCTCGATGAGGTCTCCGCCGGGCGCGGTCACCCGGCGCGCGGCTATGCCCACCCGGGTGCGGGCGGGCGAGTAGTTGACGGCGTTCTCCACGAGGTTGCCCAGTGCGGCGGCCAGCTGACCCCGGTTGCCCCAGATACTCAGGTCGGCGGTACCACCGGCGGCCATGGTGATCTGCTTCGCGCCGGCCTGGTGGCGGCAGCGGTCGATCGCCTCGGCGACCAGCTCGTCGATGCGGACGGGCTCGGCGTCCTCCAGCGGGTCGTCGTTCTGGACCCGGGAGAGGTCGATGAGCTCCTGGACGAGGTTGGTGAGGCGCGTTGCCTCTATCTGCATCCGCCCGGCGAAGCGCTCGACGGCCTCCGGTTCCTCCGAGGCGCCCATGACCGCTTCGGAGAGCAGCGAGAGCGCGCCGACGGGGGTCTTGAGCTCATGGCTGACGTTGGCGACGAAGTCGCGTCGTACGGCCTCGATGCGGCGGGCCTCGGTGAGGTCCTCGACGAGGAGCAGTACGAGCCGGGAGCCGAGCGGCGCCACCCGGGCGGACACGGCGAGTGCCTCGCCGCGGCCGGTGCCCCGCCGGGGCAGGTCCAGCTCGACCTGCCGTATCTCCCCGTCCCTGCGGGTGTCCCGCGCCATCTGGAGCATCGGCTCGACGGCCAGTTTTCCGCCCCGGACAAGACCGAGGGCGTACGCTGCCGAGCTGGCCTTGACCACGGCGTCGGCCTCGTCGAGGACGACCGCGGAGGAGCGGAGCACGGACAGGACCGTGTCCACGCCCGGCGGAAGCACCGGGTCCGTGTGCAGGGAGGTGCGGGTGGGGCGTTTCTGTTCCCGCTCGCTCCAGCGGAACGCCAGCATGGCGATGACACCGGTGAGTACACCGGCGATCGCTGCCGCTGCGGCGACCGCCGCGTTCACGTCCATGGCTCCAGGTTAGGCACGCTGTACGCCCGGGTCACAGCCGTCCGAGGGTCGACTCGAACACTCGTCGCCCAGAGTTCACTCTGGGGACCATGCTGGTTCACTTCGTACGAGCGGGATGCAGGGACCTCCCACCAGGGAGAAGAGGCGCTGTCGCCCAGAGTTCACCTGGGGGCCAGTGATGGTTCATTTGACGGGGCGGAAACCGACGCGTTCAGGCCGGACCGTGGGAGCGTGGGGTTCGAGGGCCTGTCTCGAAAGTGGCGGCGTCCGCCCGAAGGGCCGGCAGACGACACTCTCGGCACAGGCCCTAGCCCCCTGAACCCCCGAATGCAGACGTAGAGAGGGACATCCTGATGCGGGACGCGTACCACGAGGAACTTGACTCGATCGGCGAGGGCCTGGTCGAGATGGCCCGTCTCGTCGGCTCGGCGATCGGTCGCGCGACGACGGCGATCCTCGACTCCGACCTGAAGCTGGCGGAGAGCGTGATCGCCGGCGACCAGAAGGTCGACGATCTCCAGCACGACCTGGAGGCACGGGCGATAGCCCTGCTGGCCCGACAGCAGCCCGTGGCCACCGACCTGCGGATCGTCGTCACCTCGCTGCGCATGTCCGCCGACCTGGAGCGCTCCGGCGACCTCGCCCAGCATGTGGCGAAGCTCGCACGGCTCCGCTTCCCGGAGCGCGCGATCCCGCACGACCTGCACGCCACGATCCTGGAGATGGGCCAGCTCGCGCAGCGCCTGATGGCGAAGGCCGCGGAGGTCATCATCACCAAGGACGTCGACCTCGCGCTGCAGCTGGAGCAGGACGACGACGCGATGGACCTGCTCCACCGCACGCTCTTCCAGCACCTGCTGGACGACCGCTGGAAGCACGGCATCGAGACGGCCGTGGACGTCACGCTCCTCGGCCGTTACTACGAGCGGTTCGCCGACCACGCGGTGTCCGTGGCCAACCGCGTGGTGTACCTGGTGACGGGCGAGCACGCGGACGAGCTTCAGTCGGCGCCGCAGGTGGAAGGGGCGTAGGCCCCCGGCGGTGGGGCGGCGCCTACGGGGGCGGGGCTGATGAGGTGCATGGGCGGGTGCGGGTGATCCCGCGCCGGCCGCGCCCGCGCGGCGGAGCCGCACATTGACAGAGCCCCGCCCCTGGGCGGTGCGCGCCGGGCGCATCGAAACGGTGCGGGGGCGCGCGAGCCTCTGTGCGCCGTTGATGCGCCCGACCGGGTGGGCATGCAATGGGCGTAGGCACAAGCCTTCGAGGAGGGACCCATGGCCGAATCCCCCACCACGCCCGACCCGACCCAGGACCGCGAGACCGAGCAGCCCGCCGAGATCAAGAGCCTGCCGCTCTTCGGCGCCTGCGGCTGCGGCTCGGGCTGCGGATGCGGGTGCCAGTCCGGCAATCCGTGCCAGTGCGGCTGACCGTGCCGGTGCGCTGACGCGCCGGCACCGCTGACGACGTATGACGTATGACGTATGACTGCGAACGGGCCCCACTTCAGGTGCGGGGCCCTTTCGTACGTACGGCCTCCATCACGGTGGAGCGCCGGTCCGCGTGTCGGTTCGGTGCGGTCCGCATTCGTGTCCGAATCCCTATTGAGCCATGGCCCGATGTGACAGGGTGGCGCGACAGCCATCGCGTTGGACGCGCGCGGGTCACGGGTGGGGTGGCGGGCATGGCGGAGCTCGGCAAGGGCGCGAACACGCAGGTGGGGAGCGGACGTATCACCGCCGAACTGCATGTGGTGGGTGACCCGGTCGACCTGAGCGCCCTGCTCGTCGCCGCGGACGGCAGGGTCAGGTCCGACGACGACATGGTCTTCTACAACCAGCCCTCCGCCGAATCGGGCGCGGTCCGCCATGTCGCCGCCGACGGCACCGGCCCCGAACGCGTCGAGGTGAACCCGTCCGCGCTGCCCGCCGACGTGGACCGAGTGGTGCTGGTCGCAAGCTGCGACCCGGACGATGCGAATCGCACCTTCAGCGAGGTCAAGGAGGTCATGGTCCGCGCGATGCAGGACGGCGCCGATCCGGTCCTCTTCCGCCCGCCTCCGCTGACGGACGGCGAACGCGCTGTGCTCCTGCTGGAGCTGTACCGACGGGGACCGTCGTGGAAGCTGCGCGCCATCGGGCAGGGGTACGCCGAGGGGCTGGCGGGTCTGGCCACGGACTTCGGGGTACGGGTGGAAGAACCGGAGGGGCCGGAGGAGTCGGAGGCGCCCGGACGGCTCGACGTGGACGGGACCGGATCCCCGTACGACACGGACGCCCCGGCGGGTGTCTCCGCACCCGCACCCGCACCCGCACCCGCACCCGCACCAACGATGAACCTGGTGAAACCGCCGCTCGGCGCCATCAGTCTCGACAAGGGCAGTCAGGTCTCGATCGGCCTGGACAAGAAGGACCGCGAGCTCGTGGTCACAGCGTCCCTGGAGTGGGACGGCGGAAGCGAGCAGCGCCGGAGGAAGGGCGCGGACCTCGATCTGTACGCGCTGTTCGTACCGGCGTCGAAGGCCCTGCGCGGGGGCGCGAAGACACCGGGCACGCTGGTGAAGGCGGGTCACGCCCCGCAGGGCGAGCCGCTGCGACCGGGAGGCACGACCGACCGTGCTCGGGGCACGGGCGGCGCAGGGGGCCAGGCCAAGAAGGGGGCGGCGATCCAGCACATCGAGGCCTACAGCGCCCGTATGACGGAACGCCGCCCGGTCCTGCACCCGGACGGCACCATCGAGATGAACGGCGGCCCGGTGGAGTTCAAGAGGCGCTGACAGCGTGCTCGCCGGCCCGGATGAGGACTGTGCCGGACGCCGTCAAGGGCTTACGCGTCCCGACCGGCACTTCATGACGGCGCTCGGGGGCACAGGGAAAGCACGACAGCGGGGCTTGTGGCGGATTGCTACCTCCGTGCGCTGCCTGTCCGCACTGCCGCCGGGTTGGCCGAACGGGCAGCCTGGGACGTGTGCCGCTGGGTGCCGTGTCAATCGGACGGCCAGAGCGGCTGGCAGCACCGAAGCGGGGAAACACATGGTCACACGCAGGGTTGGGGGTCGGAATCGAAGCGCCGTGTCGGTGGAGCATGTCGTGGCGGCCGCGCGCGTCGCAGGCGTACTCGTCACGGCGTTCCGTATCCACGTCTCGCTACGACGGCTCGAAGCCCTCGCTCGGGAGAAGCAGCGACGGGACACGCTGACCGAGTACCGACGGGACCACCACCGGCTGATCGGGCGGGCCACCGAGGATCCGTCGCTCCTTCCGGTGCTCGACGCGTACGAGGGAGATCTGCGTCCGGACACCCAGCGTCGGCATCTGTTCGCGAACGACCTCTACCAGCATGCCTATCAGGGGTACCAGCTCGGCGTGCTCAGCCTGGCCGACCTGCACGGTCACCTCCGCTACATCTTCCAGAGCCGCGCCATGCGCGAGTACTGGGAGGCGACCCGGCATCACAGGGCGAGCCTGGTGGCGGACTCGGAGGAAGCCGAACTCGGCAGGATGGTCGACGCTCTCGTGGCGGCCCTGGACGACGCCGAGGCGGACGGGGAGGACTGGTGGGTGGTCGGAGACACACCTGAGAACTGACAAGTTGAGCCGTCAGAGTCGAAACAACTTGTGCCATCGGAGATGCATATATGCACCCTTCCGGGTGAAGTCTGCGCGCCGGATATCGGTACGTCACAACTGCCTTGCCACAGAGGTAACTTGGGCGCCGACCATCACTTCGATCATGGCAAGGACCGAACCATTTTGAAGATCGTTCGCCGCGTCGGGGCATCCCCGGTCGAGAGAGGAAGCGTTGGAGGCCAGGCGTGCCCCGACATCTTCGAACTCTCCGACGGCAGCTTCGCCGTCATCGGAACCGACAAGACCGACCTGCTCGACGGCCGCCTTCCCGCCGATGCCTCACGAGGTGGGCACGAGAGGATCGTGGTGATCACCCGCGACACTCTGCTGCGCGCCAAGGCAGACATCCCCGACGTCTGAGGGGCCCTCTCCGTAGGTCCCGAGCCCTCCGGAGGCCGAGCCGGCCGCGTCACCCGCCCTTCGCAGTCCGGCGGGTGACGTGCCACGCCTCGCCTTGCACGCCGGGTGCCCCCTGGGCACTCCGGGCGACAACGTGTTCCATACAGGTCCTCGTGAGGACACCATGGAGCCATGCGCCGAAGGACACCGGATACCAACACCTGGCTGGACTCCCCCGACCCCGTACTCGCCCTGGCTCAGGGCGACCTGGCCTTCTACGAGAAAACGCGGGACTCGGCCCGTCGTTGGTATCGCTTGAGCGAACTGGGCGCACTTGCCACGTCGTCGTCCACGGTGGTGGCGGCGGGACTCGGCGCCCCGGCATGGCTGACCGCTCTCATCGCCGGCGGGGCCCTGTTCTTCACCGGTTTTCGCCAGGTGTTCGCACACGGCCCCCGCTATGTACTGGCAGCGCAGTCACGTGAGGTCCTCCGGTCCTCCGGCGAGCCATCAACCGGTATCAACTGCTGCCTGAATCCAACCGTGACGAAGGGGCCCGGCAGGAACTGCTCGCAGCGGTCGAGCGGGTCGGCGACGAGGAGCTCCGCCAGTGGGTCGAGCAACGGCACCAGACTTCCGTGGGCCGCAGCGAGCCATCGAGCAGCCCCGCTCCCACCACCTGATCACCCGCAGAACCGGCCCTCCCGCTCCGCGAGGCCGCGACCATCAACTCCCCTTCCCCCAGGGGGAGATGCCCCTTGTGTGGAGCCAGTCGATGGCATGAGCTGCCCCGAGACGAACGCATCGCAATGGCCGGAGACGCCCTGCGTCCGGCCCTTCGGTGTGGCTAGCCTCGAAACATGAGCCTGTCGCTCGCACTGAACCTCGTGGCCGTTTTGGTGGCCGTGATCGCCTTGACCACTTCGGTGGCTGTTTCGCGGCGCCAGCTGCGACTGGCACAGAACTCCAACGTCCTGCCCATCGTCATCCAGCTCTTCAGGGAAACCAGAGAACCTGAATTCTCCAAGGCGATCGAGTACATATCCACACGCCTTGCGGCCGATCACCCACCCGACCAGGGATACAGGGCACTCCCGTCCGAGGTGAAGCGCGACATCCGCCGCATCAGCCTCTTCTACGACGACGTCGGCAAGCTCGTTACCCACGGCGTGGTCGAGGAACGGCTGATCATCGGTTCCTACGGCTTGAACATCGTGAACATGTGGGACGTCCTGGCTCCGTACATCTACAAGGAGCGCACCCTCACGACCAAGGCAATGCTCTATTTCGAGGACCTTGCCGCACGGGCCAAGGCAAGGCCGATGGAATCGGTCCACGCCCAGCTCCGGCTGGGGCAGTGCCCGCCGTAACCAAGATCGACGAAGTCGCACCGCGGCTTCGGAATGCCGACCCAATGACGTCGTGCCACGCTGAGATCGGGGATCGAGCCGGTCCGGGTGATCGGAGCTGGACCGGATGGCTCTGCGACCCGAGGAGGCCGGTATGGCCAGTTATGCCACCCAGCCCAAATCGGCCGGCGCGGCCGGCCCCCACCCCTGGCATGGGCCCACCTCCGGGACCACCGTCTTCGCGGCAGTGCTGATGATGTTCGGTGGCGCGATGGCGATCTTCGAGGGAATCGCGGCCCTCGCCGAGGACGACCTGTTCGTCTCGACGCGTAACTACGTGTTCGAGTTCAGCCTGACGGGCTGGGGCTGGGTCCACCTCATCCTGGGAATCGTCATCGTCTTCGCGGGTTGCGCCGTGCTCACCGGAGCACTCTGGGCGCGCTTCTTCGGTGTGTTCGTGGCAGGCCTGGGCGCACTCGCCAACTTCCTGTGGGTGCCGTACTACCCGCTCTGGGCCCTGACCCTGGTCGCCGTCAACATCTTCGTCGTCTGGGCCCTGTGCACGGGCATGCACCGAGAGGCCGGCGACGGCCGGGCCACCTGACACACACGTGCCCACCGGCCGGGACCTTCCCCATGCCAAAAGCCCCCGCCCCGCGGAGAAACCGCGGGGCGGGGGCTTTCAGGTGTGTGCCTACTTCTTCTTGCCCTGGGTCTGGCGGGCCCGTTTTTCGGTCCTGGTCAGAGGGGTGCACGCCCCAACTGACCTGCGGCTGAGCGGTTGGTGGTCGTCGTCGGTCGTCGTCGGTCATCGTCGGAGGTTCCAGAGAGGTCCCGCCTTGGGGGCCCGTCGTGGCCTCTGGCGCCAGGGGCACACCCCTCTAGCGCTAGAGGCTCCGCTAGCGGTCCACACCGTGCCTGACCATGGCGCTAGACGATAGAGGTCCATCTGCGGCACCCTCCGGCAAGGCTCCATTCGGCACGCCCCATGGCGTCTGTACTGCGAGCCCTACCGGCCGCCCGGCGGGTGCCGTCCGGGCCTCGCCGCGAGTCGGCACTGATAGCGACCAAAACCCCTGGTGACCAGTGTGTTAGCGGATAGCGGCCAACCAGTACAGCCTCCGGAATCCGCTCGATACGGCACTTCGAGGGTGCGCTCCGCGTCGCTATCGTCGGGAGCTCCCGCGCCCGGCGCATCGAGGGAAAGGCGAGAAGGAGCGGCCTACGGCCGCGCATCCCTTGGCAGCTCGCTGCGCTCGCGCGCGACGGCCGCCACCCGAGGCGAGCACCGTGCGCGGCTGCGGCACCCACGTGCACCCCTCGGAGCGGCCTTCCAAGGGGCAGACGGCAGACGTGGGCGCCGCAGCCGGGCCCCTCCCACTCTGCGTGGCTCCCCCGAGGCTCTTCAGTAGGAGGACCGCCGGGCGCACCGCGATCCTGCCCCGCCTGAAGAGCCGTTCCTGTCCATCCTGAGACTTAAGGGAAAACAGCGTCCGCAGCGTCCGCCGGACCCCCGACCCCCTCCTGACCCGCACTGTTCCTGTGGACGCTAAACAAAACGTTCAGCGTCCACCAGCGTCCAGACACGCACCGCCACCAAGAGCCGGTTTCCGCAGGTCAGACCGGCTCTTAGTAAGCGGGGGTTGCGGACGCTGCGGACACTGACCCCTGAGTCTGGCGACCGAAGAGGCCACCCACACCCGCGCGGGGGTGGCCTCTTCGCCTGTGGCTGGCTCTCGATATGGGGAGGCTGAAACACAGGCATGATCCATACGCGTGTGTTTCAGCCGCTTGTCCGGTGGTCTGGTGCACAAGTGTCAGCGGCCAGTTCGGAATCCCCACGTACGGCCAGTTGTGATGTCACTCTTGGTTACGGCCCGGGCTCGACGTCTGCCCCGACCGGTCACATGCGGATGAACGCGACCGGTTGTCGGGCCACGTCAGTGCCAGGCACAGGCGATCAGCTGTCCGCGGAGTGGGCGTCGGCAAGGGCCTCGCCGACGAGCCGTCCGGCGAGTTCCACGCAGCGCATCCGGGCAGGAGAGAAGTCGTAAGGCATCTTGGTGATCGCTGCGGCGGCACTCATCTCTGTGCCCTCCTCCCCTTTCAGGTCGGCGTCGTAGATCTCGAAGATCTTCTCCTCGGCCGCGTCGAGACCAGCTGCCTCGATGGCCTGATTCAGGGCCATTTGGTGAGCGCATCGCTGTACGGCGAGCGCTTCGACGCGCGGGTCGTCGGGTTCGACGCCGTCGTCGAGGGCGGCCTCGGCCGCCTCAAGACGGTCCTCCTCGGCCCGCAGGTCGGGGTGGGTGGCCAGCACGATGAACATGCCGGCCTGGATGGCGGCGCCCAGCGGCCCGAAGATCCGTCCCGTGACCAGCAGGGCGTCCAGATCGGAGGGGCGCAACGCGCCCGGGGGCAGGTGGCTGAGCCGGTCCGTGACCAGTTCGGAGAGCAGCCCCAGCGGGCTGCCCACCGCCTGCAGGCGCTGGACAGCCGCGCGCCGACGTTTGATGGCGGCCTCCTGCGCCGCCAAGGTTTCCTCCAGCCTGCTCAGGACCGACTCGATATCCGGGGCTTGGTCCAGGGCTTCATCTCCAGCTTCGTCCCGGGCTCCGCCGAAGGCGGCCCGCATGTCGTCCAGGCTGATACCGGCATCAGCCATCTTGCGGATCCACAGCAGGCGGATCATGTCGTCATAGCCGTAGCGGCGGCGGCCGTCCCCGCCGCGCTCGGGCTCCGGCAGCAGACCGATCTCGTGGTAGTGGCGGATGGCGCGTGGGGTGATCCCGGCGAACGCAGCGGCATCACCGATCTTGACCTGCCGGGGAGGCGTGAGGGAGGGATACATAGCAGACAGAGCCTTTCGTGCTGTGGTGCCCCGACCCCACCACATGCCGCTACGGCATGTGCAACAACCCCATCCAGGTGCCACCGGAGCCAGGCCCTAGCTGCCGCCGGGACCGATCAAGAACGACGAACCACCCGGGAACGCAGAGTGACCACCGGCGGCCAGATAGCTCCCCGCCAAGTGGCCGCCGCTGGGGAATTCCCACTGACCGCCGACACCGACGTGGGCGCCGGTTGCGGTCTACGGCAAGGCGAGATCCTTGGGCTTTCGGTCGACTCCATCGACTTCGACAACGGCACCCTGCATGTGGTGCAGCAACTCAAACTGAGCTTGAGCAAGGCCGTGTTCGCTCCGCCGAAGGGCGGCAAGCTCCGTGACGTACCACTGCCCGATCCCGTGGCAGAGGCGCTCAAGGAGCACATCAAGCGGTTCCCGCCGGTAGAGATCACCTTGCCGTGGATGCGGGCCAACGGGCAGTCCATGACGAAGCGGCTCATCTTCACGGGCCCCAACGGCGGGCACGTCTGGCGCACGTCGCTGAATGAGGACCACTGGAAGCCCTCTCTCGCGAAGGCAGGCGTCATCCCGACTGCCAAGAGCCGTGAGCACGCAGCCGCTCGCGAGCACGGCATGCACGCGCTCAGGCACTTCTACGCATCCGTGCTCCTGGACGCCGGGGAGAGCATCAAGGCCCTTGCTGAGTACCTCGGACACTCGGACCCCGGTCTGACTTTGAAGGTGTACGCGCACCTCATGCCGAGCAGCCGGGAGCGGGCTCGGAAGGCTCTTGGGCAGGCTCTCCGGCCGCAAGATCACACGGACTGAGGTTCCAGAGAGGTTCCACGGCATGAAAATGCCCCTGAGTCGCGCCGTATGCGCAGCTCAGAGGCATGATCACAAACCCTACTTCTTCTTGCCCTGGTTCTTCACAGCCTCGATCGCAGCCGCGGCCGCGTCCGGGTCCAGGTAGGTTCCGCCCGGGTTCAGCGGCTTGAAGTCGGCGTCGAGTTCGTAGGCGAGGGGGATGCCCGTGGGGATGTTCAGGCCTGCGATGTCCGCGTCCGAGATGCCGTCCAGGTGCTTGACCAGGGCGCGGAGGCTGTTGCCGTGGGCCGCGACCAGGACCGTGCGGCCGGCCAGGAGGTCGGGGACGATGCCGTCGTACCAGTACGGGAGCATGCGGACGACGACGTCCTTCAGGCACTCCGTGCGGGGGCGGAGCTCCGGCGGGATCGTCGCGTAGCGCGGGTCGTCCGACTGGGAGAACTCCGTGCCGTCCTCAAGGGCCGGCGGCGGTGTGTCGTACGAGCGGCGCCACAGCATGAACTGCTCCTCGCCGAACTCCGCGAGGGTCTGCGCCTTGTCCTTGCCCTGCAGCGCACCGTAGTGGCGCTCGTTCAGGCGCCAGGAACGGTGGACCGGGATCCAGTGGCGGTCCGCCGACTCCAGCGACAGCTGGGCCGTGCGGATCGCGCGCTTCTGGAGGGACGTGTGGACCACGTCGGGGAGGAGGTCGGCGTCCTTCAGGAGTTCGCCACCGCGGACCGCCTCCTTCTCGCCCTTCTCGTTCAGGTTGACGTCCACCCAGCCGGTGAACAGGTTCTTCGCGTTCCATTCGCTCTCGCCGTGGCGGAGGAGGATCAGCTTGTACGGTGCGTCGGCCATGCGCATGAGCGTAATCCAAGGCTTTGATCCGTTGCGCGCCCGCCCGTCAGCCGGACACGCATCCGCCCGGCAGCCGGACAGTTGACGGGATCTGTTAAATGGCTGGCCCTCCCACGCGATGGATTCGTAATGTGTGCCTACCGCTCCAGCCGCTTACATCCGTGGGGGATCCGCCATGACCGCCGCCGCCCTGAGACGTGTCACGCGCGAGACGGTCTCCGGTCTCCCCCGCGAGTTCTGGTGGCTGTGGACCAGCACACTCGTGAACCGGCTCGGCGCGTTCGTCGCGACCTTCATGGCGCTCTACCTCACCCTCGACCGCGGCTACTCCGCCTCGTACGCCGGACTGGTCGCCGCGCTCCACGGGCTCGGCGGAGTCATCTCCTCCCTCGGCGCGGGCGTCATGACGGACCGGCTCGGACGGCGGCCCACCCTCCTCGTCGCCCAGTCGTCGACCGCCGTCTCCGTCGCGCTGCTCGGCTTCGTGCACCACCCGATCGCGATCGCCGCCGTCGCCTTCCTGGTGGGAATGGCCAGCAACGCCTCCCGGCCCGCGGTCCAGGCGATGATGGCCGACATCGTCCGGCCCGAGGACCGCGTCAGGGCCTTCTCCCTCAACTACTGGGCCATCAACCTGGGGTTCGCCGTCTCCGCCATGGCGGCCGGGTTCATCGCCGAGTTCAGCTACCTCGCCGGCTTCCTCATCGAGGCCGGGATGACCATGATCTGCGCGATCCTCGTCTTCGCGAAGCTGCCCGAGTCCCGGCCCGAGCGGGTGTCCAAGGGCGTCGACGAACCCGAGGCCGGACTCGGGACCGTGCTGCGCGACGGGCGCTTCATGAGCGTCGTCGGGCTGTCCTTCCTCGTCGCGCTGATCTTCCAGCAGGGGTATCTGGGCCTGCCCGTGGCGATGGGCGAGGCCGGGTTCACGCCCGCCGACTACGGCATGGCGATCGCGGTCAACGGCGTCCTCATCGTCGTCCTCCAGATCCCCGTCACCCGCTTCATCCAGCACCGGGACCCGAGGCGTCTGCTCGTCCTCTCGTCCCTCCTCGCCGGGTACGGCTTCGGGCTCACCGCCTTCGCCGGCTCGGTCGGCGTCTTCGCGCTCACGGTCTGCGTCTGGACCCTCGCCGAGATCGTCAACGCGCCCACCCAGACCAGCCTCGTCGTCCGCCTCTCCCCCACCCACGGCCGCGGCCGCTACCAGGGCATGTACACCATGTCCTGGTCCGTCGCCGCCCTCGTCGCGCCCCTGATGTCCGGTTTCGTCATCGACCGGTACGGGGCGGAGTGGCTGTGGGTCGCGTGCGCGGTGATCGGCACGGTCGCCGGGGGCGGGTACTGGGCCCTGATGCGCAACCTGCCGACGCACGACCAGCACGACCTGGAGGATCCGGAAGCCGCCGGGGCACCTCTTCCCCCCACCTCCAAGCCCGAGGTCAGCGCGGCGTAAGCCGGCCCCGCCCCACGCATCCCCCGTACGCCTCAGGGGTGCATCCGCGCCCCCTTGAGCACCTTGTCCACCGCGTTGCGCGGCCCGTACACCGCGAGCCCCACCAGATCCAGCTCCGCCGTCGGTACGGCCCGTACCGCCGCCCGGTTGTCCCGGTCGTTGCCCGTGGTGAACAGGTCGGAGGTGAAGAGGGCGCGAGGCAGGGCGCGGGAGAGGGCCTTTGTGTGGGCCGACGTCAGCGTCTCCTTCGTACCCTCGAAGACCAGGACCGGCTGGCGGAACATCGGCAGATAGCCGGTCCCGTCGGCGTCCTCGTACGGCTCGCCGATCACCTCGGGCACGGACGCCCCGATCCCGCTCACGAGGAACGCGGTCACGTTCAGCCGCTGCCAGGGCTCCAGGTCCTCCCGCAGCAGGACGGCGATCTTGGTGTCGAAGCGGACGGGTTCGGCGCGGGCGGGTTCCGTGGGAAGGGGTTCAGCGTTCATGCACTGAGACTGCCGAGCCGCGTACGCCCTCGTCTTGTACGTTCTTTGCATGGTCGCCCAGCGTGAGGTCTCCGCGTGGCGCCCGCGCGTACCGGGTGTCGTGGAGGTGTTCCACGCCCATTTCACGGAGTACGCGTATCCGATGCACGTCCATGACGCGTGGACGCTGCTGATCGTGGACGCCGGGGCCGTGCGGTACGACCTCGACCGGCACGAGCACGGCACCCCGCACGACACGGTCTCGCTGCTCCCGCCGCACGTCCCGCACAACGGCTCGCCGGTCACGCCGTCCGGCTTCCGCAAGCGGGTGCTGTACCTGGACCTCAGCCGGCTCGACGAGACCTATATCGGCCCGGCGGTGGACACCCCGGACCTCGTCGATCCCGTACTGCGCCGCCGCGTCGGGCAGCTGCACACGGCCCTCGCCCACCCCGGCGACGAGCTGGAGGCGGAGAGCAGGCTGACGCTGATCGGCGAGCGGCTGCGCGGCCATCTGCGCCCGCGGGCAGGGGAGGACCCGCCACGTCGGCCCGACCGCACCCTCGCCCACGACCTGCGCGAACTCCTCGACGAGCGGCTCCTCCAGGGTGTGAACCTGGAGGAGGCCGCGCGCCTGGTGCACGCCCACCCCGCTCACCTGGTGCGGGCGTTCAGCGGTGCCTTCGGGATCGCCCCGCACCAGTACATGATGTCCCGCCGCGTCGACCGCGCCCGTCGGCTCCTCCTCGACGGCCGTACGCCGGGCGAGGTGGCGGCGGAGACCGGCTTCTACGACCAGTCGCATCTGACCCGGCACTTCAAGCGGCTGGTCGGGGTGGCTCCGGGGCGCTACCGCCTCAGCGCTCGCTGATCCCCGGCCCGGGCTGAACCTCCAGTTCGCGCTGAGCCTCGTACAGGTTCCGCGGGCGCACCGTCCCCGAGGTCCCGTAGAGCTCCAGGCGGGAGTGCAGGTCTCCGGAGAAGTCGGGTACGTCGATCTGGTCGAACTCGGTCACCTCGTTGATGCCGACGGTGGCGCTGTAGGGGGCGAGGCCGTCGATCCTCGTCAGGCCGGCGCGGGCGTTGGTGACGCGGATGTTCCAGTGGGTGAACCGGGCGCCGAAGAGCGGTCCGGCGACGGCATCGCCGCCGTGACGGCCGTTGTTGGTGACCGTGATGTCGGTACGGACGTTCGCGAAGGGCATGCCCCGGTGGGTGTCGAAGGTGCCCATGCGCATGTCACCGCGCGACCAGACGTTGTACGAGGACAGCCCCTCCACGTTGATGCCGTGGAGCTGGGTGCCCGCGGGGGCCGGGGTCGTGCGCTGCTCGATGACGAAGTCCTCGACGAGGTTGTCGTGCGAGCCCTCGCGGCAGAAGTACGGGTGGTGCGTACCCCGGCCCGCGACCCGGGTGTGAGCATGACATGCAACCTCTGCACGGGAAAAGGGTCGTGCAGCGGTCGATTGACGGGCGCGCTGATGGAGGGTTAGTACGGACCAGTTGGTCAGTCGGTCGAACGTAGAGTCAGATGACTGAACGCATCGAGGTTGCGCGTTGACTCGCCGCGCGACACCCGCCAGGCGTACTCCTTGCGGATCGCGGAGGCGAAACCGAGCTCCAGGAGGGTGTTGAAGCTGCCGTCGGCGGCCTCCAGGACCGAGCCGAGCAGCCGGTCGATCTCGTCGGCGGTGACCGCGGCGAGCGGGAGCTTGCCCGCCACATAGATGTCGCCGAGGGGGTCGACCGCGTAACTCACGCCGTAAAGCTTGAGGTTGCGCTCCAGGAGCCAGCGGTGCACTCCGGGCTCGTTCTCGTCCGGGTGGCGGATGACGAAGGCGTTGAGCGACAGGGAGTGCCTGCCGACGATCAGCGAGACGGTCGTGGACAGCTTGCGCGTACCGGGCAGCTTCACCACGAAGTGGCCGGGCTGCGGGCTCTCCCACTCGATCTCGGCGTCCTTCAGGACCTCCTCGACGGTCCCCGCCGCGCTCTCCACATCAGCCATGGTGGGAGCGTACGTGACGGCGGTGCTCGTGCATCGCCGCCGTGTAGACGTCCGCCGTGGCGGCGGCGGAGGTGTCCCAGCCGAAGGACTTGGCGTGCCAGGCGGCGGCCGCGCCCATCCGGTCCGGGAGCGCCCGGTTGTCGGCGAAATCGCGCAGCACGCGCGCGTAGTCGACGGGATTGTGGCCCGGGACCAAGAAGCCGGTCTCCTTGTGCCGCACCGCGACGGGCAGACCGCCCACCGCGGCCGCGAGCACCGGTGTCCCCGCCGCCTGTGCCTCTATGGCGACGAGCCCGAAGGACTCGCTGTAGGAGGGCATCACGAGGACGGACGCGGCCCGGAACCAGTCGGCGAGCTGCTCCTGTCCGACCGGCGGCCGGAACCGTACGACGTCGGCGATGCCGAGCCGGGCGGCGAGCTTCTGCAGGCCCTCGGGCTTGGCGAGGCCGCTGCCGCTCGGGCCGCCCACGATGGGCACCACGATGTTCGAGCGGAGCTCGGGCCGCTCGTCCAGGAGGACGGCGACCGCGCGCAGCAGCACGTCAGGGGCCTTCAGGGGCTGGATGCGACCGGCGAAGAGCGGTATCAGGGCGTCCTGCGGCAGGCCGAGCCGGTCGCGCGCGGCGGCGCGTCCGTCGGCGGGGCGGAACCGGTCGAGGTTCACGCCCGGGTGGACGACCGCGACCTTGTCGGGCTCGGCCTCGTAGTGCCGTACGAGCTCGTCGGCCTCTTCGGAGGTGTTGGCGATGAGGCGGTCGGCGGCGCGCACGATCTGCGTCTCGCCGATGACCCGGGCGGCCGGCTCGGGGGTGTCGCCGTCGGCCAGGGCGGCGTTCTTGACCTTCGCCATGGTGTGCATCGCGTGCACCAGGGGGGCGCCCCAGCGTTCGGCGGCCAGCCAGCCGACGTGGCCGGAGAGCCAGTAGTGCGAGTGCACCAGGTCGTAGTAGCCGGGCCGGTGACCGGCCCAGGCCTGCATGACCCCGTGCGTGAAGGCACAGAGCTGGGCAGGCAGATCCTCCTTGGCGAGCCCCTCGTACGGGCCCGCGTCCACATGCCGTACGAGGACTCCGGGCGCGAGTTCCACCTTGGGCGGCAGGGCCCCGGTCGTCGCGCGCGTGAAGATCTCGACCTCGATGTTGATCGCGGCGAGGCGCTGGGCCAGCTCCACGATGTAGACGTTCATGCCGCCCGCGTCGCCGGTGCCCGGCTGGTGCAGTGGTGAGGTGTGCACGGAGAGCATCGCGACGCGGCGGGGCCGGCGGTGCAGCCTGAGCCTCGAAGGGGCCGCCGGGGAGCGGCGCCCGAGCCTGCTCACGTACTGGCTCACGTGGCGTTCCTCCTTGCTGCGGACTTGCTCTGACCGTGTTGCGGGCATGCCTGACGGAGGACGTGAAACGCCCTCCAGCTGCTTGAACGCCGGAGCACTCTGCTCCATTTCCTCTTTGCCGAATCATTGCCGGGGGTCGCTCAACCGTTCGATGGTGTGTTGCGTGGGAGGGATGCGGGTGGGCGCCGCTTTTCCTCGCCCCCGCCACCCCTACCCTCCCCCACTCTCGGCTTCGCTCGAGCGGGGGGACCCCCATCGTCCCTGACTCAGGGGCTCCGCCCCCGAACCCCCAAAAGACTGCGCGGTTCCCCGCGCCCCTTCGGGGGCGCGGGGAACTGCGCGACCAGCCACGACGAACCCGCACACACAACCCAACCCGGCGCCGCAGGCACCCGCACCGCCTACCCTTACCCCCATGAAAGCCCGCGCAGCGACCCCCGTCGGGACGGTGACGCGCGGTACCACCAACCCCAACCGCCTCCGCCGCATGGACCGCTGGATCGCGACGACCCACGGGGCCGAACTGCGCAGGTCGGATGCCCCCGTGGCCGTGGATCTCGGATACGGCGCGGCCCCCTGGACGGCGGTGGAGCTCCTCCAGCGCCTCCGTACCACGGCCCCCCGCACCCGCGTGGTCGGCGTGGAGATCGACCCGGCCCGGGTCGCGGCCGCGAAGCCGTACGAACGCGAGGGGCTGGAATTCCGGCACGGCGGTTTCGAGATCCCCCTGCCGGAGCGGCCGTCGCTGATCCGCGCGGCGAACGTGCTGCGGCAGTACGAGGAGGCGGAGGTCGCCGAGGTCTGGGCGCGACTGTGCGCCCGCCTCGCTCCGGCGGGCGCCGGCTCGCGGGGCGGGCTCCTCGTCGAGGGCACGTGCGACGAGATCGGCCGTCGGCATGTGTGGGTCGCGCTCGGCCCCGAGGGCCCGCGGACCGTCACGTTCGCCACCCGCCTCGGTTCTCTGGAGCGCCCGTCCGACCTGGCCGAACGCCTCCCCAAGGCCCTCATCCACCGCAACGTCCCGGGCGAACCGGTGCACGCCTTCCTCCGCGATTTCGACCGGGCCTGGGCGGCCGCGGCGCCGTACGCCTCGTACGGCGCCCGACAGCGCTGGATCCGGGCCGTGCGCGATCTGACGGCGGACTGGCCGGTCACGGACGGGGCGGCGCGCTGGCGGCAGGGCGAAGTGACTGTGCGCTGGGAGGCGTTGGCACCTCGCTCGTAGGCCGGCCGAGCCGACGGACGTGAGTTCGGCGGAGCCGTCACACGGCGGGAACGATCTCGGTGAGTCGTTCGTCACATTGGCGGGGAACGCGCGGGAGATCATCGCCGAGTGGGCAGTGAGGGGTGGGGAACGGGCGGTACAGCGGAGGGAGTTCCTGCCCGCCTCTGTCACATTGCGCGCCGACATGGCACGATCCCCGAGGCCTTCGTAAGTTACTGACGGTAAATCAACTTGGGGGTTGGTCCATGGGAACCGGCAAGCGGAGCCTGACCACTACGGCCATGGCCCTGGCCTGCGCGGCAACCATCCTGTCCGCGCCGGGAGTGGCCTTCGCGGCCCCGACTCCGACCCCCACGCCGACTCCGACGCCGCCTCGGAGCTCAACGCCCGCGAGCACCAAGGACCTTGAAGCGGTCCGCAAGAAGCTGGACACGCTCTACCACGACGCGGCCGTCGCCACGGACGCGTACAACCTCGCGGAGGAGCGGGCCGAGGAGCAGTCGACCCAGATCGTCGGGCTGGCCCGTTCGATCGTCGAGGGGCAGGCGCGCCTCGACCACCTGAAGGACCGCGCGGGCGCCGCGGCCCGCGCCCAGTACCGCAGCGGCGGACTGCCGGACGAGGCCCGGCTGATGCTCAGCGACGACCCGGCCGAGTTCCTGGACGGCGCGGGCCGGATCCGCGAGGGCGCCCAGGCGACCAAGGGCCTGCTCGCCGAAATGAAGCGCACCCAGGAGGACTTGGAGCAGTACGCGCGCGACGCGGCGGCCCAGTGGAAGAAGCTGGAGTCCAACCGCGAGGCGAAGGAGAAGGCCAAGAAGAAGGTCAAGAAGCAGATCGCCGCCGCCGAGAAGCTCGAGTCGCAGTTGGAGAAGGAAGAGAAGCAGCGCCTGGCAAAGCTGGAGCAGCAGGCCGCGTACAAGGCGCAGTCGGCCTGGCTGGGCTCCGGCGTCCTCGACGAGATCAGCGGCAAGGCGTCGGCCCAGGGCAAGAAGGCCGTGGAGTACGCGACGAAGCAGCTCGGCAAGCCGTACGAATGGGGCGCCGAGGGGCCCAACACGTTCGACTGCTCGGGCCTGACCTCACAGGCGTGGGCGGCGGCCGGGCAGGGCATCCCGCGCACGTCCCAGGAGCAGTGGAAGCAGCTCGACCGCATCGCCGTCGAGGCCATGCGCCCGGGCGACCTCATCGTCTACAACTCGGACGCCAGCCATGTCGCCATCTACATAGGCGACGGCGCGATCATCCACTCCCCCCGCCCGGGACGTACGGTGACGATCGCGGGAGCGGGATCGATGCCGATACTCGGGGTCGTACGCCCCGAGCAGTGACACCACCGGGCCGCGGGCGCGGTGCCACCAGTGCGCCGGCGTCACCGCCGGTCCACCGGTGACGCCATCGGCCCGCCGGTGACATCGCCAGTCCGCACGTGACGTCATCGGTCCGTCGGCGACACCGCCGGTCCGCACGTGACGTCATCGGTCCGTCGGCGACACCGCCGGTCCACCCGGGCCGGACGACCGGCCGGGGACGCTCACCGTCGACCCGGACCGGGCACACGACCCGGAGCGCTCACCCGTCGGCCCCGACCAGGTACCCGCCCCGGAGCGCCCACCGGGGTCGTACGTCCCGACAAGTGACACTTGGTCGCTTTGGTGCCGCCACCGGCGTGACCTGTCGCACGTGATGCGCGGCACGTTCCGGGCTGCCCGGCAACCCCCGGGGCGTGATGTACGTCATCCCGGGCAAGAGCGCATCCTGCCCAATTGCGATACGGGATGCGGCATATGACGGTGGCTGTTTTGGACGTGCCCTGGCCTCCGCCATTCCTTTGTGGCGGCGGCTGACGCTATGGTCCCCGTCGGTGGACCGAGACCCCTCGGTCCGCCATGCCCTCGGGGGGAGGGAAGGAACCCAGACGATGCCCGTACCCGTACCGCGGCAGAGAGCGATCCCCGCCGTGGAAGGTGGTCAGGCTCGCGCCGCGTCCTCAACCGGCGGACCGGCTCAGGCCGTGCCCGCACCCGGCGCCATGCCCGGCCAGGCGCCGCCCTCGACGAGCCGCGACACCTGCGGCGACACCGGCCACGGAGGCGACGCCCACCACGGCGGCCTCCACAACGGCAGTGCCCAGACCGGCACGGCCCCGCTGACGCTGCTCGTGATCGAGGACGACCCGGCCGGCTCGCTGAACGTGCCCACACTCCTGGACTCGGCCGGCAAGCCCATACGTGTCCGTACCGCCCGCAACCTCACCGAGGCCGAGCGGCTGCTGACCGACGACGTCCAGTGCATCCTGCTCGACCTCGCGCTGACGACCGGCGGCCGGACGGCCGCCGACATCGGGCCGGAGGACGAGCTGGCCACGCTCAAGCACGTGCTGCGGCTCGCGCCGCGGCACGCCGTCCTCGCGCTCACCGCGTCCGAGGACGCCGAGCACGGCGCCGAGGCGGTGCGCGTCGGCGCCCAGGACTACCTCTTCCGCGACGAGCTGGACAGCCGGCTGCTGAGCCGCGCGATCCGCTACGCGGTGGAGCGAAAGCGTTCCGACACGGCCGAGCGACGGCTCACCGAGTCCAAGCTGCGCGCCCAGGAGAACGCGCGTCTTGAGCGCGGCCTGCTGCCCACGCCCCTCCTTGAGGGCTCCTCACTGCGGTTCGCCGCGCGCTACCGGCCCGGCCGCTCGCGCGCGCTGCTCGGCGGCGACTTCTACGACACCGTCCGCACCCCCGACGGCACCGTGCACGCCATGATCGGCGACGTCTGCGGTCACGGCCCCGACGAGGCCGCGCTCGGCGTGGAGCTTCGGATCGCCTGGCGCGCGCTGACACTGGCGGGCCTGTGCGGCGACGAGCTGCTCTCCACGCTCCAGCAGGTCCTGGAGCACGAGCGCGACAACGACGAGATCTTCGCGACGCTCTGCACGGTGGACATCGCGCCGGACGGCCGCCGCGCGGGCCTGTGCCTGGCCGGTCACCCGGCCCCGCTCATCTCGCGCCCCGCCCGCTCGCGCGCCGCCATCGGCGCGGACGGTGCCGGGGAGCCGGCTCCTCCCGTCGCCGAGCTGCTGCCGTACGAGAACGGCGGCCCGGCGCTGGGCCTGCTGCCGAACGCCCGCTGGCCGCGCCAGCAGGTGGAGCTGGGCGGCGAGTGGAGTCTGATGCTCTACACGGACGGCCTGATCGAGGGCCGGACCGGCGAGGGCCGGGAGCGGCTCGGCCAGGACGGGATGGTGGACATGGTCCGCCGCCAGTTGGCGCAGGGGCTGCGGGGCGAGGAACTGCTGCGGGCCGCCGTGAACGAGGTCCGGGACCTCAATGGCGGAGAGCTGACGGACGACGTGGCCGTGCTGCTGCTGGATCGGGTGGCTTAGCCGCGGCGCGCTCCGCTGGGTGGCGCCGTTCAGTGCCTGCGGGCCGAACGTGGCCGGTCGCGTCAGTACCTGCGGGCCGTCCGTGGCTGGTCGCGCAGTTCCCCGCGCCCCTGAAGGGCGCTGGTGCGCGGCGGCTGGAAAGTGGGCCGGAGCTCAGCGGCCGCCGTTGTACGGGCCGTACGGGCCGTCGCTGCTGCTTCCGCCTCGGCGGCCGCCTCCGCCGCCCGAGACCTGCCTGAGCGCGGGCCGGACGTCGACGAAGAAGACGATCGTGGCGATGAGGCCGGCGATCTGCAGGAAGACCATCGGGACCAGCAGATTCACGGCCACCGTGACGCCCAGGATGATCAGCCAGAACATCTTGCTCTGCTTGTTCGCGGCGCGGTACGCGTCGTCGCGCGCCAGGCCCGCCATCACCAGCGCCACCACCGCGAGCACCAGCATGCCGAGGAAGATCAGCGACATGAAGCCGCCGAACGCGGTCAACAGCACTTGGCCCACCTACCCGATTCGAGTCCTCGTCCCTACGCGGTCACCGTACCCGCAGAACGGGTCGGGGACTCCGATAGTGCCCGGAGTCCCCGACCCGTTCTCGTAACACCCTGCCGCCGTTGACCCGGCGGCGGCGCCGCGCCTACTTCGCGGGCGGCGTGGTCTTCTTCGCGGTGGTCTTGCGGGCCGCCGGGGCCTTCTTCGCCGCGGTCTTCTTCGCCGGGGCGGGCTCGGCCTTGGCCTCGGCGGGCTTCTCGTCCTTGACCGCGACCGGCTCCGGCTTCGGCTCGACGGCCACGGCCAGTTCCTCGATCTCCTCGGCGGCCTCGCCGCGCCAGGTCTTCACGGTCTGCTCGCCGCGCTCGGCGACCTTCTCGTACGTCTCGCGGGCCTTCACGGCGTACTCGGCGGCCACGCCGACACCGCGGAGGGCGAAGTCCTGAGCCGTCTCACCGATCTTCTTCAGGTCGGTGTCCAGGGTGCCGATGAACTCGTTCACCTTGGTCTGAATGGTCTCCTGCGCCTCCTTGGCGCGGGCGGTGGCCTTCTCCTGGACCTCGTTCGGGTCGATGCCGCGTACGGCGTCGATGCGAGCGGGCGCCTCGGCACGAAGCTGCTCGACGATGCCGGGCACCTTCTTGGCCTGCTGGATGGCCAGGTCGGCGGTGCCGGCGGCGAAGTAGAGCGGGGTCGGGTCGCTGAAGGTCTTGCGCAGGTCGTCGGTGATGGCCATGGCGATGGTCCTCCCGGAATCGCTAGTGCTTGAAGCGTGAGGGTTTCGTGGTGCGGTACTCCGCCGCCGGCCGGGCCGTCCATGCCGTGCCCGGCCGTGCCTTACTGGCCACGCCGTGCTCGTCATGACGTGCCCGGTCAGCTCGCGGAGGACTGCTGGTCTTGAGGGTCTTTCCTGTCCTGCGGGTCGTTCTTGTCCTGCGGGTCGTACAGGTCGTGCGGGTCGTTCGCCCCGGCATCGCTGCCGTCGGCTGCCGTGCGGGCCCTGTCAACGACGGTGTCCGGGTCATCCGTCACGTCCGTTACGCCGGTCGTGCCGGTCGCATCCGGTGCGCCTGCCGCACCGGGGACACCCAGAGCCTCCTCGACCGCCTTGATCCCGACCTCGATCTCGAACCCGTTCTCCTTGCGGAAGGACTCGTAGATCTGGAGCAGCACCTGCTTCTGCCGCTCGTTGAGCGTCGGGTCGGCGAGGATGACGGCACGCGTCTCCACCTCGTCCCGGTCCCGCTCGGCGTCGAGGATCCCGGCACGGACGTACAGCGTCTCGGCGGAGATCCGCAGGGCCTTGGCGACCTGCTGCAACACCTCCGCGCTCGGCTTGCGCAGCCCGCGCTCGATCTGGCTCAGATACGGATTGGACACCCCGGCGGCCTCGGCGAGCTGCCGCAGGGACAGCTGCGCGTTGCGCCGCTGTTCACGCAGATACTCACCGAGATTGCCGACGTTGAGCGATGCCATGCCCCTACCCTGCACCACCCCCGCTAACTATTGCAAGCACATGCTTGCAAAAGTGCGCCACGCCACTTGCGTCCGAGCACTGCTGTCCTGTCTCTGCGATGTCCGGGCAGTCTCGGAGATCTCCGGGCATGTGAGTGGGTGTCTCGGTCATGTCCGGGCAAGTTGTGGAGTGTCTCAGTCTTCTCCAGGTACGGCGGGTCCGGCGCTTCTACGGTCGTAGCGTCTGGTCAGCGTCGTACCGGAGGCCGGGGTGGCGGAGCATGGACAGGTTCCGGAGTCCGCGGAGGACTTCGAGGTCGAGTACGCCACCACGGCAGGCGTACGGCGGCGGGGCACGCTGGGCGAGTTGTGGCCGGTCCGGTTCGAGGACGTGCCGCCTGAGCGGCGTTTCCCGGTATTTCGAGGTCAGGGCAACTGGTGCGGCTGGTATTGGTCGGCGACCTGCGGCGATCACGTGGGGTTCGAGTCGTGGCTGGAGCGGGACCGGCTGGTGCTGCTGGACTTCGATCCGTTGGTGACGGGGATGGCCTCGCAACCGTTCCGGCTGACGTGGACGGACCCGGAGGGGAAGCAGGTGCGGCACACGCCGGATTTCTTCGTACGTCGCGCGGACGGGACCGGACTGGTGGTTGATGTCCGCCCCGATGATCGGATCGAGCCGTGTGATGCGGTGAAGTTCGCCGCGACGGCTGCGGCCTGTTCGCTGGTGGGCTGGGATTTCCTGCGGGTCGGAGCCCCGGATGCGGTGCTGATGGCGAACGCGCGGTGGCTTGCCGGCTACCGGCATCCGCGGGTGCACCGCCCGGACGTCGCCGCCCGCCTGATGGCGGTGTTCTCCGAGGACGCCCCGCTGTTGGAAGGGGTTCGCAGGGTCGGCGACCCGATCGCGGTGCTTCCGGTGCTCTATCACCTGCTCTGGCGCCAGGTGTTCTCCGCTGACCTGGAAACGGCTCTGCTGTCGGCGGGGGCGACGGTCCGGCTGTCCGACGCGAGCATGGGAGGTGGCTATGCCGATGCGTCCGCGATTGCTGCGGGTGGGTGATGCCGTCCGGTTCGATGAACGCCTGCATACGGTGGCGGCCCTGGAGGGGACCACGGTCCGGCTCGTCGACGAGAACGGGTCGGCGAGCGTGGTGCTGTTGCCGCATCTGCTTGCCTCCGACGGGTTCGTGGTGGTCACGGCGGCCTCGCCGCGCATGACGGTTCCCGCCGCCGGGGTGCTGGAGGGGTTGCCGGGCAAGGCGGTGGAGCGGGCCGAGTGGTGGCAGCGGCATCTGGTGGAGTTGCTCACCGGCCGCCCGGCCCATGCTCCGGACGGGCCGGTGAGGCCCGAGTACGACCCGGCGGTGAAGTCGCTGCGGCAGCGGGAACTCGCCAAGGCCGCCGAGCTGGCGGAGGCCGGGACGGCGGTGTCGCTCACGGTGTTGCAGGACATGCGGGCCCGCTTCGAGCGAGAAGGGGTTCTCGGCCTGGTCGACCCGCGGCTGCGGACGGCTCCGGATAGCACAGGCCGAGCTGACCGGCGGGTTGTCGAGGCCCTGCGGCGGGTGGTGGACGACCAGACCGGCCGGTCAACCGTCTCCGCACAGGTGCTGCGGCGCCGGATGGAACGGCTGGTGGAGGCCGAACACGGCCCCGGAGTCCCGCTGCCGTCGCGGGCGACGTTCTACCGGCTCCTGTCGGCGGTCACATCCGGCCGGCACACCCTGGGCTCGGCCCGCACCCGGCGCTCGCTGGCCAAGCAGCCGGACGGCATGTTCGGACAGCTCACCGCAGTCCGGCCCGGCGAGGTGATGGAGATCGATTCGACTCCGCTCGATGTCCTGGTCGTTCATGACGACGGCACGGTGGACACGGTGGAGCTGACAGGCGTCGTGGACATCGCGACGAGGACGCTCGCGGCAGCCGTGCTGCGGCCTTCGACGAAAGCGGTCGACGCCGCCCTGCTGCTGGCGCGGGCGATGACCCCGGAACCGATGCGGCCGGGCTGGGCGGACGCGCTTCGCATGTCGCGGTCGGTTCTGCCGCACGCCTCGCTCATGGCGCTGGACGAGCGGCTGGCCAAGGCCGCGGCCGTCCCGGTCATCACCCCCGAAACGATCGTCTGCGACCGCGGCAAGGCATATCTCTCCGACACCTTCCGGACGGCCTGCCGGTCTCTGGGCCTGGACTTCCAGCCCTGCCACCCGGATACCCCTACCGACAAACCTCGGGGTTCATACTGCGCCTCCTTGGGCTGATTCGGTGGGTGTTCCAGCTGGTGCTGGTCGTGGTCCCGGTGGCCGTCCGATCCGTGGCCGGGCGAGGTCGGGTGGCGGCGGGAAGTAGAGGTACTCGCCCTTGTCGTTGGCGACGCGGCCGGTCAGCAGGCCGTTGTTCCGCCAGATCTGGACGGTGTTGAGGCCGATGCCGAGCCGTCGGGCGATCTCGCGCAGGCTCAACATGCCCTGGTCCGCAAGTCGTTGAGGGTGACTGCGCAGGCCGTACCTGTTCCGGATGTGCCGGACGATCGTGGGCCGGAGTGCGTGTCCGGTGCCGCTGACGTGGCCGCGTTCGGTGAGGATGGCGGCGATCTGGCCGTCGGTGTGATCGTCGAGGAGTTCGTCGATGGCCGCGACGACCTCGGGCGGGGTCTGCCGGACCTGCCAGGAGGCCAGCGGGACGGGCATGGTCATGGTGTGCTCCTGGCCGCCGGTCAGCCGGACGTGGACGGTGATCTGGTCGGCCCGGACCAGGGTGACGTCTGCGACCAGCAGTCTGACCAGGCGCTTCCGTTCCCGCATCGGGGTGTCGGGGTCGTTCCAGAGGGCGGGGAAGTCTCCGGCCAGGGCGGTGATCCGGGCCTTCTGGGCGCCGTCGAGGATGCCTCCGCCATTGTTCTTGGCTCTCTCGTACGTTTCGCGGACCTGGGTGAGTTCGCGCAGGGCGGTGTTCCAGTCGGCTTCCAGACTGCCGGCCACGAGCCGGTTGTCAGGATCGACGGCGAGGTAGCGGCGGCGGGCCAAATCGACCTGATACTGGGCGCGTTCGACACCAGCGGCTCGTAGTCGCTCGGCCTCGTCGGCGCGGGCGGCGAGTTCGTCGGCGACCGCGAGGGCGGCGCTGATCGCGTGCGGAGTCAGCGCCTCGATGAGGAGGCGGCCGACCGCGTTGTCGACGACGGCGCCGTGCACGCGCTGGCAGATCGGGTTGCCGTACTCGATGCCCTTGGCCTGGCAGACGTACTCCGGCTCCAGGCCGTGTTTGCGGTGGTGGTAGCGCACGGTCATCCGGCGTCCGCAGATCCCGCACAGGGTCATGCCCTGGAGCAGAGCCGGGCCCTCTCGGGCCGGTCCGTGGCGGCGGTCCTTGCCATAAGCGACGGCGTTCGAGGTCAGCTTGGCCTCATTGGCCTCGTACTTGTCGAAGGAGATGTAGCCGGCGTGGGCGTCGGGGAACAGTGCGATCCACTGCTCGCGTGGCTGCAAAACCGGTGCGCTCTTCCCGCTCGCTGTGGGTTTGTGCTGGTGGCGGCCATAGACGAAGGCCCCGGCATAGCGCGGGTTGTGCAGGATCTGCAGCACTCTGGAGTGCGCGATCGGCATCCAGACGACCTTGCCCTTGTCCGGGCCGGACTGGATCCGCCGCGGCAGAGTGAGGCGGTCGTGGTTGAACGCCTTGACCACGCCGGTGGCCGAGCCTGTGGTGTCGAACAGCGTGAACACGGTGCGGATCGCCTGCTGGATCGCGGTGTCCGGGTCGAGGACGACCTTTCCGGCGCCGTCGTAGACCAGGCCGATCGGCAGTGGCTGGACCAGTTCCCCGCGCCGGGCCTTCGACAGCTGGCCGCCCCGCAGACGCGCCTTGAGCAGGTGCAGTTCCGCCTCGGACATGGTCCCTTTGAGTCCGAGCAGCAGGCGGTCGTTGAAGTCGCAGGGGTTGTAGAGGCCGTCCTCGTCCAGGATCAGTGTCCCGGACATCGCGCAGATCTCCAGCAGCCGGTGCCAGTCGGTGCTGTTGCGTGCCAGGCGGGAGACC